>DAHUXR010000249.1 GCA_027307045.1 Acidobacteriaceae bacterium | reverse complement strand
CCATTTGTGGCGCGGCCGTGCCGGGCTTGCCGTCAAAGTTCATGGTGTAGGATTCGCCCTGCGCGTCTTTGCCGGAGATGGTGTATTTGATGGAATCTTTGTTGGCCGCGCTCACGGCAACGGTCTCTTCCCTGGGCGGCTGGCCGGGGAGTTTGGATTGCGCAACATCAAGCTTGTAATTGCCGATCCATGGGTCTTTAGCGGTTTGTTTTTTCTTTTGGGCGAACGCAACGGTGCAGCTCAGCAGCAGAACCAGAACCAGGAATCGCTTCATCTTCACCACGGGGGCCTCCTTAAGGGCGCGAGTGAATTAGATGCCCGCGCAGAAGCATGTGTCAAGCACGGGGAATCGCCGGAATCGCCGTGATCGCCGGAATCGCGCGTGATCGGGAAGCAAAACGGCTAACCACGGAGGACACAAAGGAACACAAAGGAAAATGCCGGGATCGGAAAAGCAAGAGCTAACCGGGGAGGTGCGGAGACCTGGCGAGGACGGGCCGGAATCGGCGTGATCGGAAACCAAAACGGCTAACCACAGAGGACACAAAGGCACACAGGGAAGGCCAACACGGATGATACTGATCGGGAAGATAAGACACGTTACGCGGCCTTGGCGGGCTGCTCTTCTACTGGATTTGCTGAGAGCGGCGTGCTGATGGATTCGAGCGATCGCTGCTCGGCGGGGACGCC
>DAHUXR010000248.1 GCA_027307045.1 Acidobacteriaceae bacterium | reverse complement strand
TACCGGCGAGTTTTTCTTCGGGCGTGCCGGAATGGTCGTCGCTCGACAAGGTGGAGCGCGAGGAGGCCTCGCTCGATCGGTTGGTTCCAGATAACCCGAACAAACCCTACGACATCAAGGAACTGATCCTCAAAGTCGCCGACGAGGGCGATTTCTTCGAACTGTCGGAAACTTTCGCCCGCAACATCGTCACCGGCTTCGGCCGCATCGGCGGCCGCACCGTGGGCTTCGTCGCCAACCAGCCGATGGTGCTGGCCGGCGTGCTCGACAGCGACGCCAGCCGCAAGGCCGCGCGCTTCGTGCGCTTCTGCGACGCCTTCAATATTCCGATCGTCACCTTCGTCGACGTGCCCGGCTTCCTGCCCGGCACCGCGCAGGAATATGGCGGCCTGATCAAGCACGGCGCCAAGCTCTTGTTCGCCTATTCGCAGGCCACCGTGCCGCTCGTCACCGTGATCACGCGCAAGGCGTTCGGCGGCGCCTATGACGTGATGGCGTCAAAGCATATCGGCGGCGACGTCAATTACGCCTGGCCGACCGCGCAGATCGCGGTGATGGGCGCCAAGGGCGCAGTCGAAATCATCTTCCGCCAGGACATGAGCGACCCGGAAAAGGCCGCCGCGCGCACCAAGGAATACGAGGACCGCTTCCTCTCGCCCTTCATCGCCGCCGAGCGCGGCTATATCGACGA
>DAHUXR010000247.1 GCA_027307045.1 Acidobacteriaceae bacterium | reverse complement strand
CAGCCGGATGCGGCATCGGCGTGATCAACATAAAAATAATCAGCAAGGCCAGCATCACGTCCACCATGGGCGTAACGTTGATGTTGGAATTGATTTTCGCGCCTTCATTGCGGAAGACAATCGCCATACCGTGCTCCTTGCCGATTTGTCGCCCAGCGGCTACCGCTTTACCACAACCGCGCGTTTCAAAAAATAATCCACCAGCTCGCTCGACGAATTGTCCATCTCCACGTCAAACGCTTTGATTTTGGTGGTGAAGTAGTTGAACATCATCACCGCGGGGATGGCCACGGTCAGTCCCAACGCGGTTGTCACCAGCGCTTCAGAAATTCCGCCCGCGACTGCGCTGATGCCGGTAGCGTTCTCGCCCTGGATTTCGCGGAAAGCGTCAATGATGCCGATCACCGTTCCCAGCAGCCCAACAAACGGCGCGGTCGAGCCGATGGTCGCCAGTCCGCTCAGGCCGCGCTCCAGTTCAGCGTGGACAATCGCTGAAGCCCGCTCCAGCGCGCGCCGGCTGGCTTCAATTTTGTCGCCCGGAATTTCCTCAGATTGCTGGTGCGCGCGGAACTCCAACAGCCCCGCATTCACCACCTTGGCCAGATGGCTTTTTTTGTTGCGCTCGGCCACGCGGATAGCTTCATTCAGTTTGCCTTCACGCAACGCGCCGGCAACAATCGGAGCAAACTGCCGCGAC
>DAHUXR010000246.1 GCA_027307045.1 Acidobacteriaceae bacterium | reverse complement strand
ATTGTCCCGCGCTGAAGCGCCAGCCTGCGGTGAAGATTCCGCGCTGGAAGGCTAAGCTGCCGTCCGGGGTGAAAGCCGATGAAAAACGATGAAGTCAGTCAGGCGGAAAGCAGGGAAGAAAGGGTGAACGTGGAATGAAAAAACGATTGCAGAAACGATGCGCTCAGTTGGCGGACCCGCATGTTCATTGGCGATCACCTGCTGGACCCGCAGACTTCGATTTTTGTTACGAACTGTTACGTAAATTGCTTCTAACCTACTGATACTGAAACCCTGCCGCAGCCGCCCGTCTGGTTCGCAACGATGAGGTCGTCGGTTCGATCCCGACTAGCTCCACCAATCTTTCTAACCACTTGGCGCGATTGAAGGATCGAGATGCGACGATCGGGTTTGATCGTTGGGGCACGAGTTCTTCTGGGAACTAAAAACGGGGCGACGCGTGCCCTCCCCCGAGTTATGCGAATCGCCCCGTGCCCTCCGAACGGGCTGGAGGAGAAAACTTGGGTCCTGCAGTACTCATCTTCGAGCGCATCACGCGGCAGAGTGCCTGAGCTTTAATCGTCTGCTTGTTCCGCTTCTAGCGGGCGGAGGAAAGCTCAGACGGCGAAGGACCATCCCTGCTCTTTTCTCCTGAGAAAAGACACCTACTGCAGCAGGTCTGCTATGAATCACTTTCGGGAGCGGGATTGCCTCCACCGATGATTGGGCCC
>DAHUXR010000245.1 GCA_027307045.1 Acidobacteriaceae bacterium | reverse complement strand
CGTTGATGAATTCTGGGTTGCGAATTGAGAGTTTGGCTTGCAGCTACTTTCTTCGGCATCAAAACCTCCTTAATTCAAGACCTACATTATGCCTCTGACGCGTCGCGAGGAGGCAGGACGATCGAACGCTATGCGTTGGATGCCGGGTAATCCGAGAAGATGCCAGCAAGTTGTTGAAGCGGGACGATCCGAAACCGACGTTTGACTTGAGAAGACACGGGAAGAAGGTGGCGAGATTATTCTCGACTGGGGCATGGTGCACCAAACTCGCTGCAGTTGCGAGCTTTTGGAGGTTTGACGCCCCCGCGTGCGGTTGTTATGATCACGATGCGGGGTGGAGCAGTCTGGTAGCTCGTTGGGCTCATAACCCAAAGGTCGGTGGTTCAAATCCACCCCCCGCAACCAACCTCCCGGTAGTTCCCTTCTGCAAGTTCCCAAGATTGTTAAGGTTGCGAGCAGAGCCGTGTGCATGGAATTTTCAGTTTGCGGTCGCGTTCTTGTTCCATGTTCCAAAACTTGGAACAACTTGGAACAGATCGCCAAAAATTGCCTGCTCTAACGCGAGTGCGGCGCCTCGATCTGCATCGGCGGAGGTGTGCGTGTACAGATCTGCCGTCGTGGCCAAATTGGAGTGGCCCAGCAGCTTCTGCGCGAGTTTCAAGTTTCCAGTTCTCTGATTGATGATTGTGGCGGCAGAGTGACGGAACGTGTGA
>DAHUXR010000244.1 GCA_027307045.1 Acidobacteriaceae bacterium | reverse complement strand
TTGATCTTCTGCTCCAACTCTTCCAGCATCTCCAGCAACGTGTCCCGCCGCAGCCGCGTCCAGGGTTCCAGTTCCAGTTGCCGCAATAGCTTCAGCCCCGCCTGGGTCCACAGCTTGTATTTCTTCTGCACACCCTGGTTCAAGGCAATGTGCTGCAACTGGTTCTTCACCCGTGTCCGCATCCGTACTAACTGATGCCGGTGCATCAGCAACTGCCGCAGGTCCCGCTCGGCCACCGTCGGAACCCAGATCTTGGGAAAGCGATTTTCTACCATCAGTTGCAGAATCACCCTGGCATCCCGCCGATCGTGCTTCTGCTTCCGCAGGTCCTCTCGCCGGATTTTGCTTGCGTCACCCATCCACAGCTCGTGCCCACAACCCACCAGCAAACTCTCAAACCAATGCGTGTTCCCACTGGTTTCGATCCCCACTACGACTGGCCCCCGCAATTCCTGATAGAAAACTCGCGCTTCCTCGGTATGCAGCAGCCGACGCTCGACCATCTCGCCCGTTTCCAAATCCAACATTGCGATCTGTTGGAAGCTCGGATGAAAGTCACAACCGATATACTTCATATGCGGCCTCCTTCGTCTCGAGCTCTTGGTCTTAAGCACATCGAGTTTACTCGAGACAGCTCGGAGGCGTTGTCGTCATACAATCACTCGATGCGCGAGCGAGCTTTGCGAGTAAGCGGGAGTGGAGGACCCCGAGAATGAACC
>DAHUXR010000243.1 GCA_027307045.1 Acidobacteriaceae bacterium | reverse complement strand
CTGGTGCTGCCCATCATCCGGCATCATCACGAGCATACGGATGGCTCGGGTTATCCAGATGGCCTTACCGGTGCCGATATCCCGGTCCTGCCGAGAGTGCTACAGGTAGTCGATGTCTATGACGCCCTGCGAACCGCCCGCTCCTACAAGCCCGCTCTTACCCACGAGGCGGCCGCCGAGACGATGCGCCTGGAAGCCGCCCGTGGACTGTGGGACGCGGAACTGGTGGCGGAGTACTTCTCGATGCTCGAGCAGCGCCGCCAGGTCGCGTGAGCACCCACGCGTGAGCACCCACGTTGCCGGAATCACGCTCCCCCGTTAGAATTGAAAGCACCATCCCTGTAGGCCCGTAGCTCAGTCTGGTTAGAGCGCTTCCTTGACACGGAAGAGGTCGATGGTTCGAGTCCATTCGGGCCTACCATTCCTTTCTTGTCCGTTACGAAAACATATAGTTACAGAGAATCCCAGAAATCTCCCGCGGCTGTGCGTGCCGATTCGAAAAGCCACAACTAGCCCGGATATTCTCCGCCTGTCGTCCTGCCAACTGTCAGCCGTACGTACATCCACCTTTCGTGCGCCGAGATCGGTGACTTCTTTCGAGATTTGTTCCGATAGTTGGCTTAGGCCAACGCCCTAGCATTCGTGGCCAAGGAGCCTTACCTTGCGTGCATACGATCGCTTTTCTCACCACCCCGTCAATCCGCTTTGTTCCTTGCTAG
>DAHUXR010000242.1 GCA_027307045.1 Acidobacteriaceae bacterium | reverse complement strand
AGCCCCGCACGTTCTCCTGGACTTGCACATAACACTCGCCGTCGGCGAAGCGCACCACCTGCGCCTGCCCGCGCTGCATCCCGAGAAAGTGGCAGACTTCATCGGCCAATGGCTCATTGGCCGTGCCGCTGAAAATCTTGAACTTCTCGTCCACTCGCGGACGCTGCTTCCGCTCAGCCTTCTCGTCGGTCACAGGTGGACTCTTTTTCTCAACCTTCTCGGTCGCTTTATCGGTCGGCGTGACTAAAGTAGCCATGTCTGGTTGGGCTCCTGGCCTTCAGTTCTTACCGTTTGTCTGCCACCCGGCTGCCAGCGGTTTTTCTGGCAACTGGGTACTGGCAACTGACAACCTGATTCTGGCTGGGCCGCTAGGATTCGAACCTAGACAAAGTGCTCCAAAGGCACTTGACCTACCATTAGTCGACGGCCCAGTGACCATTGCTGATCGCCTGATTGTGGATTGACCCCCCTCGTGGAGGCACGACTATTTTCAATCAACAATCCAAAATCAACAATCAAAAATTCTTCGCCAGTACTGCTGTCTCGTCACCGTGGACGTCGCCCGTGCCGCCCAACCTTGCTTGCCAAGCCGGACCACTGCCCGTGCCGCCGCCGTCTTGGACCCAAACAGCCCATACAGTGTCGATCCAGACCCAGACAACGACGCGTACTTCGCGCCCGCGCGCTCAAGCGCACCTTTTCCTTCACGCAGTTCGGGATAC
>DAHUXR010000241.1 GCA_027307045.1 Acidobacteriaceae bacterium | reverse complement strand
GGCGCGGAATGCGGCTCGTCGCCAGCGCCGCCGAGCTCGACGACGCCTACGCGGCCGCCTCCGCTGAGGCGGCCGCCGCCTTCGGCGAGGCCGGAGTGTACGTCGAGAAGGTGCTCGAGCCGGCGCGCCACGTCGAGATCCAGGTGCTCTGCGACGGCGACGGCGGCGTCCTGACGCTCGGCGAGCGCGAATGCTCGATCCAGCGGCGTCATCAGAAACTGCTGGAGGAATCGCCCTCCACTCAAGTCACACCCGAGTTACGCCAGCAGATTGGGGATGTGCTGTGCAAATCGCTGGCCGCGATCGGCTACTGGAACGCAGGCACCATCGAGTTCCTGATGGACCAGGACAAGCGCCTGCACTTCATCGAGATGAACACGCGCATTCAGGTGGAGCATCCCGTTACGGAGATGGTGACCGACGTTGATCTGGTCAAGAGCCAGATCATGATCGCCGCGGGCGCGAAAATGAGCGATGTGCTGCTGGGCCCGATCGTGCACCGCGGACATTCAATCGAGTGCCGCATCAACGCCGAGCATCCGGAAAAGTTCACGCCGTCAGCCGGGAAGATTACAGCATTCCATCCTCCGGGAGGAACGGGCGTGCGCGTCGATACGGCTGCTTACGCGGAAGGCATAATTCCGCCCTACTACGATTCGCTCATCGCCAAACTGATCGTGCGTGCGAAAGACAGAAACGAAGCAGTCTCGCGCATGGCGCGAGCGCT
>DAHUXR010000240.1 GCA_027307045.1 Acidobacteriaceae bacterium | reverse complement strand
TCAAAATCGGAACCGAGTTCGGAATGAAATTCGGTGAAGCGCGCGGTGCCGAGCAACTCGCTGGCGGTGTTGTAGTGGCGTTCCTGCAGAGAGCGGCACAGCTTGAGCGCGGTCTTGCGTTCGCCGGCGCCTGCCGCCTTCGCCATGGTAAGCAGCGTGTCGGTAACCTTGGCCATCGCGCTGACGACGACCACTGGTTGCTGTGCTTGCCGGCCCTGGACGATGGAGGCGACGCGGTCGATGGCTTTTGCGTCTTCGACCGAAGTGCCGCCGAATTTCATGACGATCATCGGCGGGCGCTCCTCGAAAGAAGGTCGGCACGTGGGAGATCCTTCGCTCCGCCTGAAAAACGGTTCCGCTCAGGATGACGCCGGAATTTGGGATGGCGCGCTGGCCCGGCAGGAGGTGCGCTCATCCTAAGTAGCCTTTGGCCTTCAGCAGCTCTGCGTTGAGTACGGCGGCTCCGGCGGCTCCGCGAATGGTGTTGTGCGAGAGCACGGTGAATTTCCAGTCGAGCACGCCGCACGGGCGCAGGCGGCCGACGGCCGTGGTCATGCCAGCTCCCATGTCGACGTCAAAGCGCGGCTGCGGACGGTCGCTGGCCTCGAGATATACAACGGGACGCTCGGGAGCGCTGGGTAGCTTCAATTCCTGCGGCTCGGCACGATAGGAATTCCAGGCGGCAATGATTTCTTCCGGCTTGGCTTTTTTCTTCAGCCGGATCGAAACCGACTCGGTGT
>DAHUXR010000023.1 GCA_027307045.1 Acidobacteriaceae bacterium | reverse complement strand
AAAAGCGAACAGCGCGAAGATCGTGGCCAGACCGGCAAATGCGAACTGGCGCAAAAACGGCGCTGGCAGGAATGGCATAAAAGCAAAAATAAAAATGGCGAAAGCGATAGCAAGGATGCCGCGCAGAAACAGCAGCCACCAATTCTGAATCATTAAGCGGATCATATTCCGGCCTCCCTCGCTCAATCCTAGTGTGCCCTGTTGGCTATGGAGTTAATGTGATTCAGCTCACAGCCCATGGACCAGGGCCATCGGATTGGAGTCCAGAATACGCCTTAAGCGAGTGTTTTGGCGCGTTATTTCAACTGCAATTCCGCCGTTGCCACTCCGTCTTCCGGCGGCGCGAAGTGGAAACCGGCCTTGATGAACATGTCCTTCATGTTGAAATTGTCGGAAAGCGTCGCGCCCTCCAGTGTTGCGATTCCTTCCTTGCGCGCGATCTTGATTGTCGTATCCAGCATGTGCGTGCCCAGGCCACGGTTCTGGAATTTGTCCGCGATCAGGAATGCCACCTCAGCGCTGTTGTCAGAGTGTTTGCGGATCAGCCGCGCGATACCCGCAATCCGGCGCGCGCCTTCTTCGTCGGCATATTCCGCCACCAGCCCAATCTCGCGGTCATAGTCGATAAAGCACTTGGTGAAAAGCCGCTCATGGGAGACGCGGAAGTCGAGTTTCAGCGGAAGAAAAAATCGCATGTAAACGCTGGTTTCAGAGAGCTGATGATGGAAGTCAACCATCAGCGGCTCATCATCGGGGCGGATGGGCCGCAACATAAAGCTGGTGCCATCCTGCGTTTGCCAGTTGGAAATGTACTGGCTGGGATACGGACGGATCGCTGGCCTTGGCAGCTCCGCATCGCGCATGGTAGCCGGATGCAAGATGACCCTGGCATCCAGGGCTATGAATCCCTGTTCGCTGGCCAGTAGCGGATTGATTTCAATGTCGGCAATGCGCGGGTTCTCCACCACGAGTTCACTAAAGCGGACCAGCAGCTCTTCCAGTTTTTCCAGATCAACCGGCTTGCGGCCGCGAACGCCCTTTAGTGCCTGCAGGATGCGGGTATTCTCCATCATGCGGCGCGCCAGAATTGTAGTGAGTGGCGGTAGGGCGTGAGCATTATCGCGCAGCACTTCCACCAGTTGCCCGCCCAGGCCAAACACCAGCACCGGCCCAAATTGCGGATCAGTGGAGCTGCCCAGGATCAATTCGTAGCCAGAGATGCTGACCATCGGTTGGACGGTCACTCCCTGGAAGCTGCCATCGCTAAAAGCGGATTGAATCTGCTCGAAAGCCGACCGCACCGCGCTCGCGTCTTTCAAGTTCAAATGAACTCCGCCGCGATCGGATTTGTGCGTCACGGTCTCAGAGTTGAGCTTGAGCACCACGGGATAGCCGATTTTTTCAGCCGCTGCATCCGCTTCGTCCGCGGACGAAGCCATCTTGGATGGCGTGACCGGCAACTCGTAAGCCGCGAGCACCTGTTTGGATTCATGCTCGGTCAGGACAGTGCGGTTCTTTGCCACCGCGCCGGCGATAATTTCCGCCACTCGACGCGGGCCGTCCTCAGGCAGGTCGCCGGCGAACACTGGCGTTTCATATAGGGCTTGCAGGTAGGAAGTGTATCGCCACATGTAAGCAAAGCTGCGCGCGGCCGCGTCAGGATACTCAAACGTGGGGATGCGGGCTTCATTTAGCACGTTGGCCGCAAGCTGCATTCGGCTGCCGCCCATCCAGCTTGCGATCAGCGGCTTTTTGATCGTCTCTGCGGCCTTGCGTACCAGGCCCGCTGCCTGTTCCGGCTCGGTCATCCCTTGCGGTGCAAGAATGGAGAGCACGGCGTCGCAGTTAGGATCGTCAGCTACGGCTTGTAATGCTTTGGCATACATTTCCGGAAGGCAATCGCCCAGCGTGTCCACCGGGTTGGAATGGCTCCACGCCGCCGGCAATAATTTATTGAGTTTTTCCTGCGTGTCCTGGGAAAGCGTTGCCAATTGTCCGCCGCTTGCCAGCAGCGCGTCCACCGCCAGCACCCCGCCTCCGCCTGCATTGGTTACCACTGCCAGCCGGGGACCATGTGGCCTTGGCTGCTTGCTGAGGACCTCAGCCATATCAAACAGCTCGCCGATGCTGGCCACTCGTAGAATGCCGGCGCGACGAAACGCGGCCTCAAACACTTCATCCGATCCCGTCATGGATCCCGTATGCGAAGCTGCGGCTTTCCGTGCTGCTTCTGTCCGTCCGGGCTTGATCACGATAATGGGCTTGCGTAGCGAAACTTCTCGCGCCGCGGAGAGAAAGCTGCGCGCGTCGCGAATGGATTCCATGTAAATCAGAATGCTGGAGGTGTAAGCGTCGTCGCCATAGTGATAGATCAGGTCGCCCCAGCTAACGTCCAGCATTGACCCAACTGAAACCACGCCGCTAAATCCAACATTCTCTCGGCGGCTCCAGTCCAGCACGGCCGTGCAGAGCGCGCCGCTCTGGCTCAGAAACGCGATGTTACCGGGCAGGGCATTGGACTGTGCAAATGTTGCATTCAGTCCTGTACGCGGATTCATTACGCCAACGCAGTTTGGCCCAATCAGCCGCAGATGTCCTGATGCCAGCACCTGACGAATCTTGCTTTCCAGCGCTCTACCATCAGCTCCCAGTTCGGCAAAGCCGGCTGAAATGACGATCGCGCTGCGTGCCCCGGCAGCCACGCATTCCTGCAATACGTCAGGGACCGTTGCTGCCGGCGTTACCACAATCGCCAGGTCAACCTGCTCTCCGATTGACGCAACGTTGGGATAACAACGGATTCCCAGCACATTTGGCCGATGCGGGTTGATGGGATAAATAGTCGCGCCGGAAGGCTGCTCCATCAAGTTGCGCAGGATTGTGCGCCCCACGCTGGCAGGCTTTTCCGTGGCGCCGATAACGGCCACCGTTCTGGGATGGAAGATCGGCGCCAGAGGGCTGGGCGGCCACGAAGGTATCGTGGATTCGCGCCCCCGCTGGTCTGTTGCCGGCAATGTTGGCATTAGGTCTACTAGATTACTACTCGTTGGTCCCCAATTACTTCTGTTCAAGACCAGCCTAGCAGCCGCAAAAAACAAAGGATGTGAGAAATCTCACATCCTGGAAAAGGCAGCCTTCTGCCGCATGCCCTATGGTTTCACCTTTTCAACTCTTAAGAATTTTATGCCCAGGAATTTCCCAGCGTCATTAAAGTCAAAGCCAAAGATGGCTTGCGCCAGCGGAGCACAGTCGGCACACGGATCTTGCAGTGAGTAAGGGACTGCAAATCTTTCCCCCTCTCCGGGCAGCCGTTCAATTTGGGGCGATGTATCCGCTTTGCGCTGATCGTCATTCACTATCAGTTGCATTTGGGGATGGCGTTGATGGAGAGCGGCGTATTGAGGGTCCTTTTCCATCGCCGATTTCGGCAGCGCGGCAACATCATCCAGATCGATCAGCGCGGGGATTCCGTTCAGCAGCGCCCATCCCGGATGCAATTTCTGAGTTCCGGGATAAACCACGAATCCGAGATCCACGAGTCCGTATTCGCGCAAACCGGTTAGATATCCCAGCCGCGGCGACTTTTGTGAGGCCAGCGCCTGCGTGAAAGCTACAGCGTCAGAGGATGCGTATTCACCCATCTGGTCAATGAAGCAGTCGCGATATCGCAAGGCATCGGTCATTTTACATGCCTGGCTGATCGCGCTCAGGTCTTCGGGGCCGGCATTCCATATGGCTTCTTCGCCAATCTGGTCGTCGGTTTCATGATTGGCCTCAACCTGGAGAAATGTGATCAGTGAAGCTACGCCGATTATCGCCAGTGCTCCCGCTATTCTTCGTTTCAACAGCGTCATGTCGAAACCCCAGTCATTTCCTTACGCCGGCCCAGGCGTTCTGGTCATGAAAACAGGAACACTGCTTGCCGGCAAATGTTGCAGCGGCGGCAGGGCTCCACGTCGCCATCTCCCGTCGAAATGGCGCATCGCACTCTGATGAGATCATCTTACTTCTGAACTGGGTCTTGTGGCGCAACCTTTACGCTTCTTAGCCCAAAAGAGTTAACGCACGCGCGAATCGCGAGCGTGGCGATCAGCGCTTTTCCACTGTGCGGCGTTACGGCCACATTCCTGGCCAATATGCGCATAGCCGCATGCACACGGCCCATGAGACGAAAGACCATGCACCCTGCAAATGAGGTTTACAGTTTTTTACAATTTCCATGTTTAAAGTTCGTTGTGATCAGTTAAAAGTGCTTACCTGGCGAAACGTTCTGAGTAGACCGGCAGGCAGCGAGCGCAATGGGCTGTCCGGCGCGGCAATGGACCGATTCGCAACAGGTAAAATAGGAGGGATGGCAGTATTTCCCCGGTGAAAGAACTCGCGTACCAGCAGGACGAGTCGGCAATCGATGTCCTCGCGCCCCAGCGGCTGCCTTCCCGCAGGCATTATGAAATCGTGCTGCTGATCGTGGCCGTGATTGTCTTTTTTGGCTGCATCATCTCCCCTCCCGCTTTAATGGACGATGTTGACGCCGTTCACGGGCAAATTGCGCGCAACATGGTCCAGTCAGGCGACTGGACCATCGCCCATTTGGACGGCGTTCCTTACATGGAAAAAGCGCCACTCCCTTACTGGCTCATTGCGATTTGCTACCTGCTGATGGGTGTGCATGATTGGGTGGCTCGAATCCCCACTGCTCTGGCTGCCGTGCTGTTGTGCTTTGCCACGGCACGCTACGGATCGTGGGCTTTTGGACGCCGTGCCGGGTTCTATGCCGGACTTGCTCTGGCAATGTCGATTGGTCTCTTCCTCTTTACCCGTATTCTGATTCCCGATGTAATGCTCACGCTCACGATCACCGTTGGCTTCATGGCCTTTGAGCGCGCCATGAATGAAGACGGAGAAGAGCCCCCTTCGCTCGGATGGACTGCTCTGATCGGCGTGGCATTGGGTTTGGGCGTGTTGTTGAAAGGTTTGCTCGCGCTGGTGGTTCCGGTAGGAGGCGTGCTGATCTACTTGGCGATTACGCGCCAGCTTTTTCGCCGCGAGACCTGGCGAAAACTGCGCCCTGTCAGCACGATCTTGATTTTTCTCCTCATCGCCGCGCCATGGCATATTCTGGCCACATTGCGCATGCCGCCTTACTTCAATTTCAGCATGCACAGCGGCCCGGGCGAATATCACGGCTTCTTCTGGTTCTATTTTTTCAATGAACATCTATTACGGTTCTTGAACCTGCGTTATCCGCGCGACTATAACACCGTGCCCCGGCTGGCATTCTGGCTGCTGAACCTGCTCTGGCTCTTTCCCTGGAGCGCCTATCTGCCCGCGGCGGCCAGGCTCAATTACAAGCCAGTGGACCGCGCCGGCCGCACGAGATTGCTTGCGCTCTGCTGGGCCGGATTTCTGATGCTCTTCTTCACCTTCTCCACCACGCAGGAATACTATTCCATGCCGATATATCCGGCGCTGGCGCTCCTGCTCGGTTGTGCAATGGATAAGGAAGGTAAGTTCATAACTTTTGGCAGCAGAACTATCGCCATCATTTCCACGGCGAGCGCGGCCGTGATCGGAGCAATCTTAGTCGCGGTTCGCCATGTTCCCGCCACCGGCGATATCTCCAGCGCGCTACAGCAACACCCGGAGTCTTACACGCTTTCGCTGGGACACATGGGTGATCTGACCTTACAATCCTTCGCTTATCTAAGGGCCCCACTGATCCTTGCAGGCATCGCGTTTCTGGTGGGCGCGGCAGGCGGCTGGCTGCGTGGACGCCGCGCATTCATAGCGTTTGCCGCAATGATGGTTTTGTTCCTGCATGCAAGCCGGATGGCGCTCGTAGTCTTCGATCCTTATCTCTCTTCACGCCCAATAGCAGAGGCGCTGCTCCATGCCCCCTCAGGACAACTGATTGTGGATGGCGCATATTATCCTTTTTCTTCGGTCATGTTTTATGCGAATAAAAGCGCTTTACTGCTGAATGGGCGGGTGAATAATCTGGAATATGGCTCTTATGCGCCAAATTCGCCTTCTGTTTTTATTAATGATGCTGCCTTTAAAGGGCTCTGGTCAGGTACAATTCGCTATTATCTGGTGACCGATAGCAGCGGACTCGCTCGTCTGAGCGCTCTGGCCGGTCCGGCGCGGTTTCACCGGATTGCTGAAAGTGGCGGCAAATATCTTTTTACCAATGGCCTTTCCGGCGAAACTGCGGATGGCTCCAAGATGGAGAACAAACCCGCGTTATGGTAATCCTTGCAACAGTTCTGGCGGTACTGCTCACCGGTTCGCTCGTTTACTGCGTCCTGATTGTTGTTGCCACGCGGCGGTTTTTGTCCACAACTCTGCCAAATTCCGCAAACCAGCCGCCTATCAGTATTCTTAAGCCCCTCTGCGGCCATGACGACGGTCTGGAAGAAAACCTGCGCAGCTTCATGACGCAAGATTATCCCGAATACGAAGTTCTATTTGGTGTCCATCGCCCGGACGACCCGGCCGTGGGTGTAGCGGAAAAAATTATTACCGAATTTAACGGACGAGTCAGCGCGCATCTTGTCATTACGGGAGAATCGCCCATTCCCAATGCCAAGGCCTTCAGTTTGAATCGCCTGGTCCGTGAAGCGAACTACGGCGTGCTGGTAATGAGTGACAGTGATGTCCGCGTGACGCCTAGCCTGCTCTCTCATCTGGCCCAGGAGCTTCAGGACGACCACGTCGGACTGATCAGCTGCCCCTATCTAGCGGTCCCGGGCAAGAGTTTGTGGTCGCGACTGGAAGCGATAGGAATGAATACGGAACTTCTGGGTGGAGTGATGGTCGCGCGCATGATTGAGGGCATGCGTTTCGCGCTGGGCTGCACCATAGCTGTCCGCCGTAGCGTACTTGAGGACATGGGCGGCTTCGGCTATCTGCAGGAGTTTCTCGCGGAAGATTTTGTTATTGGCCAGCGTGCTGCCCAACTGGGTCACGGTGTTCTGTTCTCGTCATACGTGATTGAGCATCGCATTGGCAGCCAGGACATGATGCACAACCTGGGACACCGTATGCGCTGGGCGCGCAGCACCCGCCGTTCGCGGCCGCTCGGTTATTGGGGACAGATATTCACTTATCCGCTGCCGCTTGCGCTTTTGCTCTGCGCTGCCTACCCGGCGGCATGGCCAGTGTTGTTCCTGACTATGATTTTGCGCGGAGCCGCCGCGCTGGCCACTGCCCGCTACATTGTTCATGATCCGGTCACGCAAGAACAATGGTGGTTGCTGCCGGTCCAGGATGTCATCGGTTTCTTTATATGGATCAGCGGTTTTGTGGGTGACAAGATCGTCTGGCGCAACAGAAAATGCACTGTGTTGCGCGATGGCCGTCTGCACGTGAATCCCTGATTAGTTTCTTCAACAAAAATAAAACCCCTGCGCCTTGCGCAGGGGCGGCTCGCACTTCTGTGCGATTCCCAAGTTACTTGCTGGACGTTGGGCAGCTGCTGGAAATCATTTTTACTTTCTTTACGGTAAACGTTGATTGAGATCCGGAAGAGGAGCCCGCTCCAGTCGCACTGGACCCGCTGCTGGAACTGGGTGAGCTGCCCATGTTTCCGCTGCTGGACGCTGAACCACTATTGTCAGTTCCCATAATGCGAACCTGATGGCCAACGTGGTCGCTCAGTTTTGAAGTGTCGCCTGCAAGTTGCCATGTCTTACCGGATTGGTCCGTCAACGTCCAGTTGCCAGCCGAGCCATTCAGACAGCCTTCAATGGAATTGCCACTATCGCTTGAGGTCTGCGTGGTCTGAGTCGTGGTGGTCTGGGTGGTGGTTGAGCTGGCATCGGGAGTCGCCGGTTGTTGGCTGGGTGAGGTGGACGATGGAGACGTTTGCGAGCTTGTGTCCGGTGTTGTCGATTGCGGCGAGCTGCTTGGCGAAGTTTGCGCCACTGCCCAAACCGCCGACAACAACAGAATTGCTGTAATCAAAGATGTCTTTCTCATGTACGTTCCTCCTGGTTTGTTCGGCCTTCGTGACTCCGGCCTTGAGAAGAGTGGAAGCAGCGCTAAGGACTTAGATCACCTGTTCACTTGCGGGTTTGCCTCATTTGCATTCAGGGGCAAAAGAAATGAGAGCCGCGGAATATTAAAACGAGTGATCCCGTGTCTCTGGGCAGAAAATACGTAGTTCGATAGAACTAAGAGTTTTTTTGCAAAGCCGCCAATTAAATGGGACCAGAGACTCGCAGTTGTTGTGGAACATAGTTGCAACAGGGATCTTCGGCAAACATATTTCCCGTCACCGCATAAGCACGGGCGCGTGACCCGCCGCAGATTTCCTTGAACTCGCATATGCCGCACTTGCCCTGCAAATTGGAAGTGTCGCGCAATGCTTTTAATACCGGCGAATTGCGATAGATGTCCGTCAGGCTGTCCACGCGCACGTTGCCGGCAGAGACCGGCAAAAAGCCGCTGGGACAAACTTCACCTGTGTGTGAGACGAACACAAATCCTTTTCCATCATTGATCGGGAGAAGCCCCGGAATGGTCTTTTCCCATCCATTCTCTCCGGCCGTGAACGGGGTTTGGCCTTTGCTCTTGAGCCGTTGCTGAATGATGTAACGGCGATAATGCTGCGCTTCAGTTATTTTCACCTTAAAGCGCAATTCTTTGGAGAAACGATAAAGCGTTGCAAATGTTTGTTCGACTTCATGGGCGGAGAGAAGGTCGGCCATCTGCGCACGGCCTGTCGGCACCAGGAAGAAAGCGCTCCAGAGCACCAGCTTGAACTGTTTCAGCAGGTTTGCCATGTTTTCCAGGTCATGCATGTTCCGTTTGGAAATACTGGTGTTTACCTGGATGGGAAGACCGAATTCGTTGGCCCAGTGGATAGCTTCCAGTGTTCGCGCAAATGAGCCCGGCACGCCGCGACAGGCATCGTGCGATTCCGGACTTGCGCCGTCAAGACTCATGGCCATTCTGGAGAGGTGGGCGCGTTTCAAGTCGGCAATGGCCTCGCGCGTCAGCAGAGGCGTAGCGCTTGGCGTCAATGTTGGATGGAGGCCATGGGCCACCGCGCGGCGGACCAGATAAAAGATGTCGGAGCGCTTCAAAGGATCGCCGCCCGTAAGAATAAAGATTGGAGGCTTCAGGTCGGCGATGTCGCGAATCAGCTTCTCCGCCTCCATGGTTGTCAATTCCAGCGGATGACGCTTTGACTGCGTATGGGCGCGGCAGTGACGGCAGGCAAGATCGCAGGCCTGCGTGGTTTCCCAGACAACGATCAAAGGGGACCGGTTCAGATCAAAACTTGCAGTCATTGCCAATCATCCTTAAAAGCTTTGACGGACATGCAAACCATCCTAAGGTGTTGTAGCGAGCGGAGATGTGATGGAGGTCACGTAATCGATTTTCGCTCTCGATTCTGAGTGGGTTGTGACATTCATCACACTGCAAACCTTGCGGGCTGGATATACTGTTTCCGCAATCATCCGATGAAACGTGGTATCAGCGCAGGTATTTGGCGCAGAAGGGTTCAAAGCGGAATGAGAACATTTCGTGATTGGCTTTCACCCATTGTTTTCTTCTCAAACAACCTGATCAGTCTGGCAGGTGTTGTTGTGGTTACCGCGGCGGCGGTTACCTGGCTGGTATTTCTGCCCATCACCTTGCGCAGTGGCAGTGTGCATCCCTACGTGGGTATCGTTGTTTACCTTCTTTTGCCCGGAATTTTCATCGGAGGCCTTCTGCTTATTCCGCTGGGCATCTATCTGCGTCGGCGCGGGATGCGTAAAAGAGGCGAGTTGCCGGCACACTTTGAGCCTATCGATCCGCGAAATCCTGAGCTCCGCAAGCTGTTCGGTTTTATCGCTGTAACCACCTTCCTTAATATTGTGATTGCCAGCCAGCTTTCTTATAGCAGCGTTCGCTATATGGAGACGCCCAATTTCTGCGGCGCAACCTGCCACGTGATGAAGCCGGAATTTGCTGCCTATGAAGTGTCGGCGCATTCCAAAGTGGAGTGTGTTGGCTGCCATGTTGGTCCGGGAGCAAGCGGATTCATGCGCGCCAAAGCGAATGGTGTGAGGCAGGTGGTCCACATAGTCTTAAACACTTACCCGCGGCCAATTCCGGAGCCGCTGGAACGGCTTCGTCCAGCCACGGAGACTTGTGAATCCTGCCACGCTCGCCGCCGCTTTTTTGGCGACCGCATGCGCGATCTGGCCAGCTACGGCACTGACGAACAAAACACGCTCACGCACACTGTCCTGATGATGCATCTTGGCACCGGCGGACCGCACAGTTCCGGCGTTCACGGCGCGCACTTAGGCGAAGGAGTCACCCTGAGGTACTACGCCTCGGATGACGTGCGCCAAAATATTCCTTACGTTGAATACACTTCCGGCGGCAAGATGACGGTATTTGCCGCGCCCGGCGCCAAACCCGATCCCACGAAACTGCGCGCCATGCAGTGCATTGATTGCCACAACCGGCCGGCACACACCTTCCAGCTCCCAGAGCGCGCCATTGATCGCGCCATGTCCTTTGGAGATATTTCTCCGACCCTGCCTTTTGCCAAGAAACAAGGTTTGGAGATCGTGAAACAAACCTATGCCACTGGACAAGAGGCGGGGGCCAAGATTCCTGCGGCTTTTGAGGGCTACTACCGGAAGACATATCCTGAGATTTATGCGCAACGCCGGGATGAAGTGGCCAGCAGCGCAAAGGCGTTGCTCAGTATCTATCAACACAATGTTTTTCCCGAAATGAAAATTACATGGGGCACCTATCCCAATAATCTGGGACATACTGACTTTAACGGGTGCTTCCGCTGCCATGATGAGCAACATGCCAGCTCGGATGGAAAGACGATTACCCAGGATTGCAGCGCTTGCCACAACGTGGTTGCTTCCGATGAGAAGAATCCTAAAGCACTGGTTGACTTGGGACTCTCTCCAGGCGCTGGAAAGTAGCTATTTTTTGCCTGGGGAATTAGCCATGCCACCCTGGTTCTCGGCAGAGACGGTGGAGTCGCCTTTTTCCAGGAGCTGGTAAGCTTCAGAGATGGTCATGCTGTCATTGATGCGATGAAATCCGGTTATTCGCTGAAGTTGTTTCACGTTGATGGTCTTAAAAATCACCGCATGACCTGACATTCTTACATCGAGAGAAACGATTTCCCAGTGATCGTCCCCGACCCGGCTTTGCGTGACGGAAAACGTTCCGCCTTTATTCAGGCGACCGAGCAGGCCCCAGCCAAAGGTTACGTCTTCAAACAGGGAGCCATCCAGCCGCGACATGCGAAGTGCGGCGCGGTCAATCCAGATCATTCCGCTCATTGAACGGAACACCTGCAATTCGCGCGTTGGAGCGTTGTAATGAGGGTTGGGAAAGAATGAGAGCCTGACTTGGCCGTTTTCGGCTCCCTCATACTTGAAGATAAAAGCGTCTGGGATTGCCTTAAACATCTGCACTCCCTTGTCTTCATCATCTTTGGCGCGTTTGTCGCGCTTTGCCCGCTCGGTGGGATCATCCACCAGCTTTTTCATGCGGGCTTCATCGGCCGCTCTTTGCTCAGCCGTTAATGGCTGTCCATTGATTAAGAGGGTGCGCGCGAGTTGTCCATCTTTGGTATCGATTACGTCGCGGTCTTGCGAGCCTTTGTCGTCTTCTTTATGGATGTGATAGCGCCAGTGCGTATGGTCAGCCGCATCCGCTTCCATCTGGTGCTTGATCGCTTCCTTCACGAATTGGTTTGCGTCCTTCGGAAGCGGAGGTAAAGTGTCCGGTGTCGTCTGTCCGGGCAGCGCTATGCCCAGACATGCAAACAGCAGGAGCATTGCAACACGCCGCAGGGGAATGAAGTAACTCATAGTGTTCAAAAATCGGGTACTTATTTGGTTAGAGCCGGAAAACCAGCAGCTAGTTGCATTTTACCTTTTAAGGAGACCGCTGGCGATTGAGAGAGTAAAGTAAAAAAGAGGCAGCTTTGCAGCCGCCCCTTTATTGATCGACCCTCTCGGAAAGGCAGTCCCATTGGCTCAATAGCCGCGACTTGCGTTCAGAACCGCTGTTCCCCTGGTTTCGGTTCCGCCCGTGCGCCGCGACATTCCGTCCGGTCGACGCATAACTTAAAAGCAAATAGACAGCCAAACTGGCCAGAGTTTCAGCGGTTTCTTGGCAATATCTAAGCTATTGAAAAATATAGGCTTGGGTGATAGTTGCCGGGAGGTGGTGAAATAGTTACTGTTTACTTTATCGTAAACACGTAAAGTTCGGCAGCAAGATGCCGTGAATGAGCACCGGATTGCCTTTCCGGCGCACACCTACGGTAACTATTTGATTTTGAAATACAGCAGTAAACTAGCGGTCAAACTCCTGATTGAAATCTGCGACAGGCGTTCCAAGGCAAGAGAATAGGTCTCTCTGAAGAGAGCGATAACGAAAGAAAAGGTGCCAAAATGTGGAAACCGCGTCCTGAAGACAACAAGCCCATGAACATGAATCCGACCCAGCCTGCGCAGCCTGTACCCCCGCCAGCTGCTGTCGCTGCACCCAGTATTCCCACACCACATAAAGAAACGCCGAAGGCCAGCGATCCGCACCGCGCGGATGTTGGGCATATCGGTAAATCGGTCCAGATCAAAGGCGAACTCACGGGCAGTGAGGACCTTTATCTGGATGGCTCCATTGAAGGCACGGTGGATCTGCGCGACCATAGCCTGATCATCGGCCCGAACGGAAAAATCAAAGCGGGCATTACCGCGCGTGATCTAGTCGTCCATGGCCGGATTGAAGGAAATGTCACCGCCACCGGACGCGTGGAACTGCGCAAGTCCTGCACGCTGATTGGCGATGTGAGTACGCAACGGATCGTGATTGAAGACGGCGCATTCTTTAAGGGCGCCATCGATATCAAGGAGAAGAGCCAGTCAGTGGAAGCACGTAAGCCCCTGGCAGTAGCGGCCAGCGCAGGTATGAGCGCAGGCAGCGGATCCTCGTCTGGTTCCAGCGCATCGAGCTACAGCGCCAGTTCGGATTCGCAGGGTTCCTTTTTAGATGGCAAATAAGGTAGATTAAAGGAGCGTGAGCTCCTCCGGTAACAATTTAATGCGATGGTTCCGTGGAGCAGGCGGCTCTCAGTCCAAGCCTCAAGAGGGTGGCAAATCTGCGCCACGGACCAGACGCACCTGCATTGGACTGGGCGAATTCATGCGCAGCCTGAGCAGCAGCGGCGAACAGAAAACCTGCGTCCTTGATCTGGGCCCCACCTCACCGACAAACATTGCTCTACTCACTCAAATGGGTGTCCGCGTCTTTAATGAGGACATTTTGCGAGAATCGCAGGATGAGCATTACTGCCTAAAGCAGGAAGATGGCACTCTTCAGTTTGACCCCGCAAAATTCTTTGCGGAAAACCTTGATTATGCCGCTGATCAGTTTGACGCGATCCTGTTCTGGGATGTGGCTGACTACCTGCCAGAAAGCCTGGTAAAGCCCCTGGTTGAGCGTTTACAGGCCATGCTGAAGCCAAAGGGACACTTGCTGGCCTTTTTTCACACCAAGGACGCTGGCGTGGAATCTCTCTATTCCCGCCACCATATCGTCCAGAAAGATACGCTTGAACTTGAGCCGGTTCAGGGCTTTAAGCTGCAGCGGATTTTCAATAACCGCCATATCGAAAATCTCTTTAAGGACTTTGCCTCCCGCAAGTTCTTTCTCGGGCGGGATAACATCCGCGAAGTTCTGATGGTTCGCTGAAACTCACAAGTCAGACTCCTATCTTGTAAAATTTACCCGGCGCGAATCGATGCTGACAAACTATGAATGCTCAAAAGTGGTACCTGGATACCTATAAACTATATCCAGCTTGGCTTTCACCTTAATCCTGTAACCCATGTATTTTTCCCATTGGCTTCTGAAATTCAATACAGACCCTTCATAATCAATAACTTAATTAACCTTGCAAAACTTCATGGCCATCCGCGTTCTTTGGGCATCTCGATTGCAGTAGTAACAGTGTCGATTGATTGACCGTAATCAAAAAGGGACCCTCCAGCGGGCCGAAAAAGAGGTAGGTTAAATGTCTAGCAGCGTAAGCGTTATCAATCTTGGAATCCTTGCCACAAGAGAAACCCGCACAGCTAACTATGATGCGATCTACGGCGAGCACTGCCATAGAATTTACTCCCTGGCTTTTTGGATGACCGACAACGAGTTGACCGCTGAACAGCTCTCCACTAACACATTCCTTCGCGCTTTCGCGTCATCGGCAGAGCCAAAGACGGAACAGATTGACCAGGCATTTCTGGCTGAGATCCGCGAACTCACCACGATCGGCACCCTCACCTTAAACTGCGGTGTCTCCGCTGATAGCAAGAGAGTTTGTGGCAATGTGAAGCGGGTGCATCTTGAGCGCGCAGTGGTGGAACTGCCGGCAACCGAAAAAATGATTTTCCTCCTTCACGATGTTGAAGGCTACAGCCATGAAAAAATTGCGCACCTGCTTGGGCTGGACGTAAAAGAGTCGCAGTTTGGATTGCACCAGGCCCGTTTGCAGATGCGGGAACAGATTTCGCGCATGTCGTAGAAAGCCGTCGATTGTATCTCCTCTCTCTCCTTACTCTCCAACCCCTTCGCCTAAAGCGAAGGGGTTTTTTCGTACTCAACATGCAAAGTCTCAGCGTTCTATTAACTTTGGGATATTTAGTTATGTTAATTTCAATTAAAGCTGAAACTTTTTTCCCGATCCTACGTCTATCTTAATAACAACATACGCAGTACCCCCACGTGGGCGTCGCCCCTATACCGGCGCCCACTTTCTTTTTGCCCCTCAAGCCTTTCAGCGCTTGAATTTTCAAAGCATCTTGCGGCTGCGATTCACGCCCCGGAAATCTTCGATTCCGCCTGATCGATTCTGTCCATGGCTCCTCTTTCATCGATTATTTGATAAATTTGGAACGGGCAACACTGGAAATACTGGTGAGCCAGTCTACAAAGGGCAACGGAATGACGGAATTGCGGTTCTAATGAACCGGGTAGACGAAGCGTGGTGGCTTCCATGAGCGACGAAAATAAATTAAAGTTTCAGCCACAGCACACAACAATGGAGGGCGGAGCAATGGATTGGAAGAAAACGCTGATGATTGGGTCTTTTGCGGCCGGGGCGATTCTGTTTCTTACTGGACGCAGACCAGCAGGCCTGGCCGTTGCCGGAATTGGCGTAGCAACTTTTGCCGCCGAGCATCCGGAAAAGTTTGAAGAATTGTGGCACCGCATGCCTGAGTACATTGAAAAGGGCAGCAAGTTTGTCGATATGGCATCCACCTTCCTGGAGCGCATGGGCCAGGAAAAAAGCGGCTATCGCAACATGCCGGTCGCGGGAGGCAATCGCTACTAAGCGGCACGTGCTTGCCAAAGATTGGCCGGGTCAAATGCCCGGCCTTTTACTTTTTAGAGACAGTCGCGCTGGCATCTTTCGTACTTTCCAGTGAAATACGTTGACGTTCCGCTTCGTCAATGCGCAATGCAAAATTTGCGAAAGCGCCATACTTATCGGGCGCGATGACCTGAACCGGGATGCGGAAGTCGCGATGAATATCCACCTGGTGCGGCATCCGTACAAAGCGCAACGCGTACTCGCCGAATTCGGTTTTCTCAGTGAAGTCGGCGGGCAGCGAATGTACTTCCAGCCCGTCCGGCAGGTGCAAATGGAAGACCGTGCTTTCAAAGAATAACGAGTCAATCAGGAGCGGGAACTTGCGCCTGGGGGGCTTGGCATACAGAGTTGCCAGTCCGAGCGCCGGAGCTAGTTGATTGATCTCCGCTGCGCCGCTCTGCCGGTTGATAAATTGCGGGACCGTACAGCGGACCACAAGTTTCAGGGGCTGCTCGGGATCATTTTCATGTGCTGCGGTCCCAGTAATTGAAGCGGCGCCCGGAAAAATGCGCATTGCCAGTTGCTCGAAGAATGCCTGCTTCTCTCGTTCTCCGGCGCTGCGAAGCAGGTTGCGCACCTCCTGCGCACGCATTGAGCCCAGTTGTACATGGATGCCGGCTACGAGGTCAGCATCGGAAAATGAAAGGTCGGCTTCCGCCACACTCTTCTCATCTGCGAGCCGTGGATTCACAGCCACGATCTCCGGCTTTTTCTCTTCTCCTGCCAGCAAAGGGATCAGGTGAGCTTCCCGCGCATCCAGTGATGGCGGAATTGCACCGAAAGGCAAATCATCGGATTCGGCATCAACATCCACGGATTCGCGGTTCTGCAACCGGAACCGAACCAGCGGTTCGGTGTAGCACGATAGTTCTTTGCCGCAGTCCCGCTCGATTTTACGCGCCAGCAGCAGTTCTGCGTTCAATCCAACCGCCCGCGCCAGGGCCAGCAGAGCCATGGTCCGGCTGCCCTGACCGTTATCCAGCGTGTCCTCGGCCGGGCTTGCGGCCCAGTCTGGACCTGTCGAATCGATTTTGCTGGTTACAAATCGGTACAGACGCTTTGCTTTTTCATAATCTCCACCGGTTTGGGAAAGATTAAATTCCGCCGCCGCTTCATTCACGTGCAGGCCGGCTCGGGATGCGTCGATCAACTGATCTCGCAGCCCGTCGCTGGTTTTTTCCGCTGAAGTAACCGTCACGGTAGGCAGCAGGTTTACCGCGGGCAAAAACGATTCCGCGATCGTCTGGGCAATGTTATCGCGCTCCCATATCCGGATCACCGTTCCATTGTTTTCTCCCACCAGCGGCAGCGGGGGACCGGCTTGTTCTCTTACACTGACCGTACTTTCCGCGGGGCTCAGCAGCACCATGCGGGCATGAAGGATCGGTGCGGCGAAGGACCCGAAAGTATGAGCGCCAGCGCTTTCCGGCATCTGGTCCAGTTCCGCATAATGCAGCACGTACTCTTCCTCGATTGCGTCGTCCGCCTCCAGCGCTGGCATGGAAATGGTGGGTTTCTGCTGGGCCAGTTCGGGTTCGGTGATCTCTCCATTGGTTTTGATCGTGCGCAACTCCAGCAGATCAGCCCCGCGCGGCAGCGTAGCTTCTCCATAACGGCTGATGCCTTCTTTATTCAATGGGCGCGTAATGCGATGCACATATACGGAAACAGGGCCACTACGGCGAATGCGGACCACTTTGTCCGAAAGCAGGATTACCGCGTCGCCACCAGAAAAACTTCTTTGCGCCGATTTGCGGACCATCTCTATGCCGTCGCGGCGGTAGGGAATGTAGAATTCTGCGCCGCTGGCGAACGCCTCGGCGCGTTCGCTCCTGCTATCCGGCGCAACTCCCGTGTCTCTGACCGTTGGCACATAGTCCCGGGCGTTTGCGGCCATCTCACGCAGCTGTTTGGCTTGAAGTTTGGCCGCGCTGATCTGGTTATCCAGAAGCAGTTGCTCTACCAGCATTCGCCGGGCCCCGCGGTAAAGAGGGTTCCTGGCAACCAACTGCTGAAGGTATGCTGCCGCGGCGCTGTGGCGGCCTGACTCTGCCAGCAGGCGCGCGTATTGCAACGACTCTGGCGCGCACGAGGCCATTTGCTGTTCAACTCCAAGAGATTTGTCCTGCTGTGCGGCGGCGTTATAGAACTTTACGGCTTCCGCGAGCCGGGCACAGGAGGGATGGGACTCCAGCAAACGAGCGAGCAGCGCCGGTCCATCCACCTGATTTCGCCTTGAAAGATTAAAAGCCAATTGCAACGCCATTTCTGACTTAGGACGCTCAGCCAAAATGCTCATTACATCCGCGCGGACGGATTCTGGCTGGCCGCGATCGGCAGCGTTTTGGTCCGATTTCAGCCGCGCCAGCAAGGCCCCTGGTTGGGCTGTGGCAACTGCCTTCCATGCTGCGTCGGCCCGGGGCGAGTGCTCTTCGGCCGCGGAATAGAGCAGAGCATGGAGATACTTGCCATAGCCGGTCTCACGAAGCGCGCCCGCGCGAAGCAGGATTGCCATCTCAGAAAAATCGCCCCGGAAATAAGCTGCCAGCGCTTGCATG
Source organism: Acidobacteriaceae bacterium (assembly GCA_027307045.1). Lineage (GTDB taxonomy): Bacteria > Acidobacteriota > Terriglobia > Terriglobales > Acidobacteriaceae > Angelobacter. Next base: position 30,877 of record DAHUXR010000023.1, on the reverse strand, counting down.
TATTGTGCCAGCGCCGATGGCAGGGCGATCTCCTTTTGTGGCGACACTTCAAATTGTGAATGCAGAGCTACGCTCAACGGCGCAGAGTCTTGTGAGAACTTGAGCAGGATGCGGTGATGGCCAGCCGCCATCGACAATGAACTTGAATCCCGTGTTGGGGCGGCTGCATAACGTGCGTCGTGAAGCAATACCGAGTTTCCGTCGACGAAAACTTCATAAGTGCCTGAACTCAATACGTCGAGCCGCGAAACGGTTGTGCTTGGCAGATCCACCTCGCTGGCGGCATAGAAGACGCCGGAGGAAGGAAAATATTCCGGGAGAGCTATCATGCCGTCGCGGAACCAGAAGCGCTCCGGCACAATTGTGCGTGAAGAGTCTTGCTTGGCAGCGGACGGTCCTCGCCGTTCACTTTTTAGGATTTCGGAGTCCAGTTGGAATGAGTATCGGTCGCGGAAAGACCGCTCGTTTTCCGGTGGCCACCGGCGCTGAAAGTCAACGTTGTTATATCTCCCAAACGGGCCGGAAACACTCCAATGCGTGAGCAGACCGCTTGAATGAGCTGCCGTGTCCAGGTCGATGTTTGCGCCGTCGGAGGCGGCTGCTACAAGAGCCAGACGCAGGTTGAAAGCGCAGCCATTGTGGATTGTTGCCGTTGATTTTATACGGCGAAGGACCGAGTTAAAGGCCCAGCTATTGGCCGCGTGCTGGAGGACCCGGTTCGATGCCACTTCGTGGAGTTCTGGCGCGCCAGGCAGGGCGCAAAGCCGCAGGGCCGAGTCCAAAGCAATCTCAGGACGCTCCTGCAGTTCGGCTGTTTCCATGCGTATGAAGAGCGCCACAGTGTCTTTTGGAGCTTGACGCAAACGCGCGTCGGCTGCCTCGGCCGCCGAAGGCAAATTGAAATTAGAAAAAAAACTCTGGAGCAAGGGATCGGCCGCTTTATCAGGGTGTGCGGTCTGGGCCTTCTGTGAAAATCCCGCACTCGCGCTTAAGCAGAACAGCAGGATAGGAATAGCGCGGGTGGCCAATCTCATTGCGGCAGGCTCAGCGTGATTTCATTGCGGAAGCTGCGTTCCGCCTGGACACAGAACTGGCGGAAAGCGGGATAATCCTGCGCGCTTACACGCGCTTTTTCAAACTGTACATGGCTCTGTATGGTCACTTCGCCCGCAGATTTCTTGTAATGCAGCCGGAGTGAGCCAAACGCCCCACTAATGTTCTGGTCGCGGGGCAGGAAAGTGACTTCCGCACCTTCCGGCAATGCGATATGAATTTCTTCCTCCGTGGTCCATGGCGAGGGCAGGACCAAATCCTGTGTGCGTGTGCTGGCTCCGGCCAAAGCAGCTACGTATGAGCGCGGCATCCATGACGAACTGAGAGAAACCACACGCTTGTATTGCGGCGAATTCAGCGCTCCCTGGAACTCAACGCTCACGCTGCTGGAAAGCACTTCAGCGCCATGGACTGCAACGCTATCAACCTGCACACTGGGGAAGACTTCCGCAAGTTCGCGGCGGAATATATCCAGCTGTTGTTCCCGGACGGCCAGATCATGGCGCAATCCGGGCGCGTCCTCACCCCGGGTTGTGGTTGAGCCGCTGAACTGGATCACACCCTGCGCGGAGAGTTCACCCCGGATGACATGCCGCGTGTAGTTGTCCGCGGCGCGGCCCATGGGAATGTGCCGTATCTCCGCTGCGCCGCTCAGGCTCACCGTTAGCGATAATGCGCCCTGGTCTTCCAGGGGAAGCTCGCGTCCAGCGTATTCCGCCGTGCCATCGAGCCACAATTCATATTTCGGCACGTAAACAATCGCATGATTGAAAACGGCGATAGATGCGGGTTCTGCGGCCACGTCACCCAGTGAGCGAGTGCGCACGAGGGCAATCTCGGCCTCGATCCCTGCGGCCCGCAGCAGAGCTATCATCAAACTGGCTTTGTCTTTGCAATCGCCAAAGCGCCGGGCATAAATCTGTGTGACCGGATAAGGCTTGTAGCTGTATATACCAAACTCCAGCGCGACATAATGCGTGCTGCGCAAAACAAATTCCTGGATGGCGGAAATCTTTTCTTTATCGCTCTGAAGTCCGTTCGTCACTCGCGCCAGTTCATCCTGGAGTGACTGGTCCAGCGTAAATTGCGGACGCACAAGCTCCGCATACCAGGAGCCAAGCTGTTTCCAATCGCCCATGGTGGAGACGTGCACGTAAGGAGAAATTTCCGTCACGCCGGGGCTGCGCGGCTCGCGAGGCAACGCGGGAATGGAGCGGGATTCCCAAAGAAAAACCTGGGAGCCATCCCGGGCAGAAACACTTGCGGGAGCGATCTTTTCCGCGTGAACAAAAATTTTCTGGGCCGCCGGCGCAATCAGCACGTATCTCTTCAGCTGCTCCGGACCGCGTCCCGCAAACAACACCAGTTCGCCAAAATATCCGCCATACGGCGCGGCGCGGCGCTTTGGCACGAGCGAATACTCCAACTCAACCACGTCGCCTTTTTCCAGCCCGGCAAAGCGAAGCTGGTGCAGGCGCATGTCGTAATACATTGAAACTGGCGTATCGGCATATTCGCGATCGCCCAGTTCCTGCGCGTCCAGCACCAGGCCGGTTGGCTTCCAGGCGCGTGCGTGGATCACACGCAATTCTTCGGTGGAAGGTGAATAGCGAATGGTGGTCACGCGGTGCGTGTCGAGCGCAGAGTCCGATCCTACGAAGTAGAGTTGCTGAACGTGAACTCGATCAAGTCCGCTGGCGAGAAGCTCCTGCACGCGAATATCCGCCAGCGCCGTATCTGCCGACGCTGGTGGGTTAGTGAATGCCTCCTTGACCAGCATTCCCGGGTCGACCAGGTACTGAGCGTCCATCGCTAACATGTCCGGACGGGCAGTGCTCGAAGCTTTTGCCAACTCCTGCTGGGCTTCGCGATCAAGATGCAGGCTTTCATCGACCTGCGCCAGCCTGCGGTGCGCGTCGGGATTTTCGTCATCCAATGCAACCAGGCGCAGCAGAGATTTTCTGCCGCCTTCAGCATCGCCGCAATCAATCTGCACCTGCGCCAGCCGTGACCATATGTCTGGCTGGTTGGGTTCAAGGCGCGAAAGCGCGATGTAGTCGGCCTGCAGGTCATACTTCATATGCCGGCGTTCATGGAATCGGGCCAGCAGTTCGAGTTGTTCACGGTTGTCAGAGGTTTCTGCCACCACGGAAGCGGCGGTCCGCGCGGCATCGTCCAGGAGTCCCATTTGTTCGTAGTCCAGCGCAAGTCGTGAGCGCAACCACAGCGGCGACGGCCACTGCTTTTCCAGACGACGCAATTCCGGCAGCGCCTGCGAACGAAGACCCAGATTCAAGAAGAGGCTGACGCGGCGTTCGCGGATGACAAAATCATTCGGCGCGGCTTCCGCAGCCATAGTCAGCACGTCGCGAGCTTTCTCCAGTTGCTGGCGGCCGATGTAATAAGTCGCTAATTCCACATTCAAGCGTGGATTTGAAGGTTCAAGCGACAGGCCGTTCCGTAGCGCGGCAAACTTGCGGAGGGGTTCATCCAGAAATTGAGCTGCGCGGAGCCAGCGGGTTGCGGTGGGATCCAGAGTGGCTGCCTGCAACATATGGTCAGCGGCTTCAGCGGAGCCGGACAAATGCTCCAGTTCAGCCAGAGTTTCATAAGACGCGCCGGTTGCGGCGGCATTGCGAGCATCCGCGAGAATGCGCTGGCGGGATTCCTGAGCGGCATACCAGTGCTGCGCCTGATGTTGTGCCGGTACCTTGAAAGTGCGGAGATCGTCAATATACGCAGACGCTTCATTCCTGACGAGATCATTTTCCGCAGCCGATTGCCCGACATTCTCAAGGAAAAACTGGACTTGACGGCGATCGTCGATAAAGTCTCGCAAACGGCGCACGTGGTCCAATATCGCCAGTTTTTCCAGCTTCCCGGCTGGAGGCCACTGCGAGCGCAGATTTTCCAGCTCCAGATCGTACGGATTGCGAGATTGCGCGCAAAGCGCCAGGGACGACACTAGCAGACAAACCAGCGGCATGTGACGCAGCAGGTTTCGCATAACATCTTCCGGGGAATGAAACCTTAAACGCTGGGGGAGAATACGAATGCCCCAGGCGGCTGTTTGACCGCCCGGGGAGAATCGCAAATCAGTTAAGTCGCCCTTTCTCTTTCGGCTCCGTTTCCCCCAGGTTTTTAATCTGCCGCAGCCGGAGAGCCAGCTCAACTCTTCATGATTGGTTAAGGTGAGATAAGTATCCAGCTACATACGATTTCCAGCCATTCATCGAAAAACCTAGAGGATAGATAAATAGACCTTAGGGACGCCCCGAAGGCTGACATCCCGTGGTTACCTAGGTTCATCAGACTGAACGGAACTGGAGGTTTTTGGGGCCCAATGGCGCGTCTGCTGCTAACGCTTTTTCTTGTCGCAGGTGTTGCCGCTACCGCAACGGCGCAGGATCTCCATTTGCGCGAGTCCGGCTCAGCCGCGGTGCTTTCGCACTCGGCATTTGCCCACGGTTATCGCCATGGGTATGAAGAGGGCTATCACGTGGGAAACGCGGACGCCAGCCTGGGTAGTTCCCAGCGCCACCAAATCAAGGATTTTCATGGGCTGAAATTAGGCTATTCCTCACAATTTGGCCCCCGCAATTTGTTTGAGCACGGCTTTACCTCCGGTTTAAAGGCCGGCTACCTCGACGGCTATTCCGGACGGCTATTCCGGGCCGTCGATACGCTACGGTCTGTCTCTGCCTCGCTGGAAGATACCCAGTCGGCCAGCGGGTTCACCCACTTTGATGAAGGGTTTCTCTCTGGTTACAACGAAGGGTTCGATCGCGGCGGCTCAGACCAATCTTCGACGGCCCAGGTTGACTTTCACTTTGTCGGTTGCACCAATTTTCAGAAGCAGCACAACTTGTCCGGCGAAAACAGCTACTGCGAAGGTTACCGTCGCGGCTTTGCCCTGGGCCATGCGGACGGGTTTTTGCTGCGTCCTGAGGGTGGCCGACTGGAAGCCAGCAAGTAACCCAAAGCAGCACTCCCCAATCCTTGCGCTTCAACTTCAGTACATGTACCCTGCTAAGTAATGGGCTTGGGCTGAGGTTCATGATACTTTCAGGTCGCGCGCTCTATTTTTTGCTTACAATACGCACATTCACGCCACGGTCTTGGAAGGAGTTTTGATGAAAGCAGGCGCATCAAAGAGAACGATTCGCATAGCTGTGGTAGAGAGCGATCCTCTGCGGTTTATCGGACTGAAATCCCTGTTCGATACCGAGACGGATCTCGAACTGGTCTCCTGCAGTTTGGCGGAATTGGGTCCGCGCAAAGATATCGACTTGGTCCTGCTGGGAACGAGGGCGGGACAAAACCTGTTTGACGTAATGGCCGGGCTCAAAGCGGCACGGCCTGATCTGCGAATCATTGTTACTGGAAGCGGCGCTGACGATGAAACGATTTTGAAAGCTCTTGCGGCGGGCGCAAAAGGCTATGTGGACGAAGCCGCATCCCCAGCGGAGTTCATACAGGCGATGCGGATCGTGCATGCCGGTTCAGTCTGGGCGCCACGGCGCGTATTATCCATTTTTATCGAACGCGTGACCTCTTCACCGGGACGTATCTTTCCCGCGGGCAGGGTCACATTCACTGATCGTGAAAAAGAAGTTCTTGAACTGCTGGTGGTAGGACGCTCCAATAAGGAAATTGGATCGGTGCTTGGTATTGAAGAGCGCACCGTAAAAGCGCACGTGGCCAAGCTCATGCGCAAGGTGGGAGTGCAGAATCGCATTGCGCTCTCTGTGCACGCAATTACGCATTCGCTGGTGACCTCCTCCAAATAAAATCGGCCTAGAAATTTTTAAGGTCCGGCAGAACATCTGCTGGGCCTTTTGTTTTTGGGAGAAAGACAAAGCTTTTGGTGTTTACTAACTTGGTATCTCCTTGAGTACATGTCCGAAGCGGCATTAGGGAAGGAACCCCGGTTACTTGCCGCGAAAATGGTGTGGATGGATACTCTACTCACCTACCACAGAACCTGGGAGACGGGGTTGGACACGGTCACGAGGGTCACCGTATCCAACCCTTTATTGTTTTTCCGCATCTTCTTACCTGCTCCCAGCGACTAAAATCATTTTTGAGGAGATTATGAAAACACTGCTTCGTGTTGTGTTGTGTACAGTCACGCTTGCAAGCGGGGCCTTCGCTTCAGAAGCCGCGTCCAGCCGGCTGGAAACGGCAGCCACCGTATTAGACGAAATTATGGCAACTCCCGATAAGGGCATTCCCTCAGACATTCTAGGATCGGCAAAGTGCGTGGCAGTGGTGCCAAACCTGCTCAAGGGCGGATTTATAGTAGGAGGCGCGCATGGCCGGGGCATGGCAACCTGTCGCACGGCGACTGGCTGGAGCGCTCCCGCGCCTTTGACCACAACGGGCGGAAGCGTTGGCTTGCAGATTGGCGGACAGGCCGTTGACCTGGTTATGGTCGTAATGAACGATCGCGGCATGCAGGCGCTGCTTACCAATAAGTTCAAGCTCGGCGCCGATGCGTCTGTGGCAGCCGGCCCGGTGGGACGGCACACTGAAGGCTCAACCGACTGGAAGCTTCGCGCTGAAGTCCTAACCTATTCGCGCGCGCGGGGTCTTTTTGCCGGCATAAGTTTCAATGGCGCCGTGATCAAACAGGATGAAGATGCTACAGGCGAACTTTATGGCCGCCAGATCGATTTCAAGACCATTCTGACGGGGTCAGTTCAACCGCCGCAGTCGGCTGAAAAATTTCTTGCCGCGGTGAAACGGGCCGCAGGGACAGATGTGGCTCCTTCGAACAGTCCAGTCCCTCAGACCCCGCCCCCCAATTCACGTCCAGCAGCCCCGGTAAATCCGCCGGCGGCTACGCCGACACCGACGCCGGAGCCGACTCCGGCGACTGAGACTGCTCCGGCAACGGAAACAACACCGAGTCCCTCTCCCACTCCAACGCCGCCCGTGCGAATATAATCCGTTAATTTTTCATAAAGCAAAAGGGAGCCGAACACCGGCTCCCTTTTTGCGCGATTACCTTTTTCAATTCACGCGCGCTCAGTGCGTATCCGGCTTCGCGTCGTGGTGGTCGTGACCGGCAGCGCCATGCATGTGCTCGTGTTCTTCCTCTTCTTCCTTGAAAATGGGAGGTGCGCCCAGGCTGCCCTTTGCGGGAAGATGGCGGATATAGTGGACGATGTTCCACATCTCCTCGTCCTCCAGAATTCCTTTCCATCCCGGCATGCCGGAAGGCTTGATGCCATTTTCAATAATCCACTTCAGTTGGCCATCCGTGTAATCCTGGACGTCTTTTACCGAGAGATCAGCCACTGGCGGGTCCATCTTGCTGGCAAACGGAACGCCGGTGTTTTGTCCGTCGAGACCATGGCAGATCTGGCAATGATGCTGGAAGTGTTCGCCGCCTTCCTTGGCGGCGTTGGGCGTGTAGGCAATCGGGTTCTTAACGTCTTTGCCGCCGATGGTCACTTCATGCTTCACTTCATTCGTCACGGTGCTCTCAGTCTTGCTGGGCGTACCGGCCTTGCAGCCACACATCGCAACAACGGCAAGGGCGGCTAGTGCTTGGGAAAACTTCATTGTCTTCTCCTTGATAGGGCGCAACCATCTTAATAGCTGAGGTGCTCTGCTGTGAACCGGCAAGGCTGGAATCCGGCACACACCACAATTTATTGAGCGCGCAACTGGCCGCCGGTTACGTCCGGTTTGAATTATTTTTCCCACGATGTTACCGTCCCCAGTTGCCCACATTTCGCCACAAGCTTGAATATTTTCCCGTCTGGCTGCTGGCCACTTCCATCGGTGTGCTGCCGCGGCCGATGGCGCGGGCTGTTTGCGAGTCTATCGGGATGTTCATATATGTGGTCCACCGGCGGCTGCGCAAGGTAGGCCTGCGCAATCTGGATCTGGCGTTTCCGGAAAAGACACGAAAAGAAAAGCTGCACATCCTGCGTGCGCTCTTCAGGGGGCTGGGCCGGCAGCTGGCTGAATTTGCGTTGTTCCCCCTATACCGCAAAGAAAGCGTTTCAGAGATCGCTGTTTACGATGGCTTCCAGAATTTTGCCGAGGCCCGCGCGCGCGGCAAAGGCGTATTGTTCCTGACCGCGCATTTCGGCGGATGGGAAATCGGCTCATTCGTGCATTCGCTCAATGGCAATCCCATGAACATCGTGGTGCGGCCTCTGGACAACCCTTATGTGGACGCGTTTGTGGACCGTTATCGCACGCTGCATGGCAACCGCACGTTCGGCAAGCAGGATTTTGCCCGTGGCCTGCTCACCTCAATGAAACGCGGCGAAGTGGTGGGCATCCTGATGGATACTAATATGACGCCGCCGCAAGGCGCGTTTGTCGACTTTTTTGGCCTTCCCGCATGCACGGCCACGGGAGTTGCGCGCGTGGCGTTGCATACCGGCGCGGCAGTGCTGCCGGCCTTCACAATCTGGGACAAAGAGCTGGGCAAATATAAAATTCGCTTTGATCCGGCTTTGCAGCTCACGAAGACCGGTGACGATGAAGGCGATGCCATCGCTAATACAGCCCTTTTTACCAAGGTGATTGAGAGTTATGCCCGCAGGTATCCGGAGCAATGGCTGTGGGTGCATCGGCGTTGGAAGACGCGGCCGCCTGGCGAGCCTTCAGTTTATTAACAGGTGTCCAACGAAAAAAAGCGCACAGCCGCAGCCATGCGCCCAGGGAAGAGAGTTGACGCGTTTTTGTTAGTCGCCGATTGCCTGGGTTGAAGCTCCTTCAGGCTTGTCGCTCTCAAAGAAATCGGTAAAGTCGCCGACGAAGGCCATGATTGCCACTACCATGGACCCCGCGAGACCAATAAAGAATACTGCCTCGAGAAAGACTATAAGAAAGTGCACCATGATTACCTCCCGCTAATTCCACGGTAATCGGCAATCACATTAAGAACTTATAAAGAGTCCGGAAAGAATTGTGGTAGAAACATAGTTGCGTATTTTGTCTCGCCCGGAGTTGTTGAAAACGTTAGAGCTTCACCAACAATGCCAGATTGAAGCGATTTTCGCGTTTGCGCAGGTCTGGGAAGAAGCCCGGAACCAAAGAACCTGGCGCGCCGATGTTGCCGCCCGGAGGTGTGATTCCCCCGGCGCCGGCAAAATAGAGAACGTTGGCGGCACGATGGTCATATTCAAAACGGAAAGTCACGAACTGGCTGGGCATGTAATCGAATGTACTGGATGCGTCCCACGCCTTGAACTGGTCTCCGGGGTTCAACGTAAAGTAAGGAGTGCCGGAGAAAGCGGTCGCGCCATTGATGGGAGGAAGAAGAACAAGATACCGGCCAGGATTGGTGATAGCGCCGCCACCCAGAGTGACTGCATAAAGGTCTTTGTGGAACCAAACGCGGTTGTAAAGCATGGCGCCAAGGAAGGACTGCTTCGGTCCCTGCCTGGAGTCGCCGAAGCAGCTTACGCCGCTGCCGCTTTCGCAACCGGCATCCACGGTGAGCGAGAACGCTGCTTTGTCCGCGAATTTCGCTGGATTGTCATAGTATTTGACTTCAATGCTGTCATCGCTGTGGTATCGCGTGCGGTGCGGCGCTCCCAACGTGTCCTGCCCCAGCAGATATGAATTGGTGAGGATCGAGACTGCACCGTTTGGCCGCCATAAAACTTGCAGACCTCCACCGGGACGCCCGTTGAAAACGCCATAAGACTGCCAGCCGTTCACCAGCCAGGGCTCGATCTTCAATTTCGCCGTGGGAAAAATCTGGATGCGCAGTCCGTTGAAGAACCATGGAGTGTTCGACGACACGTATGAAGGCTGATAAGCCCAGTTATCAAAGTTGTAATAGCTGAACAGTCCAACGTAAGACATGAAAATGCCTGCATCAACATTGATCCCATGCAGCACATTGAAGTGGTAGCCGCCGTAGGCTTCAGAAAGATAGCGGTAAGCGTCCGCGAGGTCCCACTGGCCTCGACCGGGGCTGGCGTCGTTGCGCGGCGTCATGGTGGAATACATGCCGAACTGGGTCATCAAGCGCCCGCGCACATTGCCGTAATGAAAGTCTCCTCCCACTCCTAGTTGCTGTACCTGAAACTCACCGGTACGCCCGCTTTCACTGGTGCCGCTGAGTGTGTGGTCCTGGGGATGGTTCAGGTCGTAGATGTAGCTGATGTCGGCACGAAATTCTCCGGTAAAGACCTTGGAATCGAGCGGAGATTCTTTTGTGCGGCTGTTGCCGTTCAGCCATGTGAAGTCAGCGAAAGCGAATGGAGCTTCAGCTTCTGCGGGTGTGGTGGAAGAATTCCCGTCCGATATTTCTGTTGCCGGTTGAGAAGTTTCTTGATTCGGCTTTCCGCTTGCTGATGCGGGAGGGGCCTGTTGCTTCGTGGACTCGATGCCCGCTCGCGCTTCAAGTTCTTCAATGCGCCGTTCCAGGCGATCAATCTTTTCCAGCAATAAGCGGTCACGATCAGGCACAACGCCGCTGTTGCGATTGTCCGACGACGATTGGCTTTGGGAAGAAGCGGGAAGCAATATCACAAACAAGGCAAGGGGGATTGACAGAAGCCGCACGGCTCTAACAGACATATCTTCTCCAAAAATCAGAACTTTTTGTCGCGAATTGCAGGCACACCAGCTCCGTTGGTGGCGTGGTTCGTGAGGCCCAGAATGTCATGCGAGAGTTCCTGCAAAAGCTCTTCTCTCTCGCCGGTCTTGAGCTTAAGCTGTAGCTCTCGCAAGGCGAGGGCGACTACGTGATAGTGATGAAGGCCGCTGAATTCAAGGTCCTTGGTCAAGTCCAGCCAGATAGCATGCATCAATTGCACGTCTTCAGGACGCAGCGTCGGCGTGTGCGGGCCAAGGCAATATTGAACCGTGGTTCCCGTTCGATCCACCAGTTCCAGTGACAATCGAGGCTTGGGGTCAGGCAGATGTTCCCATGCATCACCCGTGAGCTTGGCTTGCTGATCGGGAGAAAGCTTTTCTGAATACCCGGTGACGACCTTGTCAGAATGGAGCTGTTGAGCCGTCATCAGAATCGTGTCAAAAACATTGCTGCCGGGCACCACCAGCAGTGATACTGGTTTGCCCTGCTTTTCAGCGGCGGAGACCACGGCGCTGAATAGTTCCTGCTCGTAATCGTCAAAGATGTCCCTGGCTTCATAGGTCGCGCTGCCGCTAAACGAGTGCTCGCGATGATAGAGCCGCGCAGTCATTACGACCACATCCTGCCGGGAGGTATCGGTGCGTTGCAGTACTTCGCGCAGATAAGCCAGATTTTCCGGGTCGCGCACTGCCACCAGCACATTGCCCGGCCTTACGCTCAACCCCTTGTTGGTCAGCTCCGGATTGCTATACACGCGAAACTGCTCAACATGGTCAACGTCTTTGCGGATGCGCGCCGACAAGCGCTCGCTCATCGTGAACATCGCAAAAAAGATGGCGCTGAAAGCGACGCCAGCCATGGTGGCCGAAGGTTTGGTAAAGAGATTGGTTATGGCAACTAAAAACAGCACCAGAGCGATCAGGCCTAAGCCAATGGGAATTTCTGTGCCCGCGATTTTGAGGTTGCCGGGAACTTTCCACTCGCGTGGTTCCTTATGAGTGAAGCGCAACACCAGCACGGCTAGCGCTTTGAAGGCGAAGCTCCAGATAACGCCAAAGGCATACAGCGCCGCGAGCAGGTAAACGTTTCCTTCGCTCAGGACGATGGTCAAAACCTGAAGACCAACTATCAGATTGATCAATCTAAAAGTTGTTCCATGCTTCTTGTGTGGCCGGCGAAACCACGGCGTGAGCACGCCATCTTCACTCACCCGATTCAACACGCCATTGGCGCCCACAATTGCGGTGTTAACGGCACCGGAAAGAATCAGTACGCCCACGATTACCACAAAGCCCTGGAACAGCAGCTTGAGGTTGTAAGGGCCTGCCATGTACATTGCAAGGCCGCTGATCAGGTTGCCGAAGTACGTGGGCCGCACGCCGTCAGGAATGATCATTACCGCAAAGAACGAGACAAGCGACGTGAACAGAAGGCTGTAAAGGAAAATAACCACTCCGGCGCGTTCTAAATTCTTGAGCTTAGGAGCCTGAATTTCGCGATTGACCTGGGCCAGAGATTCTTCCCCGCTCATCGCCAGCACGGAATGGCCAAAGCCTACCAGCAGGACGACAAACGTCAGATGTGAAAACCAGGAGCCAGAGAGCCAGCCAAAAAAGTTGCCATTCAACTTCATATTTGACATGACCGGAGCGGGCGGCAGATGAAAGCCGGTCCTGGAGAGCGTGAACAGGCACCAGCCAATAAGGATCACCACCATCACGGTAGTGATTTGCATGATGCGCAACGCTTTCTGGCTCGACTCATGAATGCCCTGGATGTTCTTCCACCAGAAATACAGGGTTACGGCCACGCCGAACACCGCGGCAAAAGCATTCATCGGGACTTGAATAGGATGACCCACTCGTGCGCTCAGGTCTTGCACGAAGCCGGCCATGTACTGTCCGGCGGAAACGGCGCTGATGGGGCCGGTGAGAACGTAATCGAAGAGCAAAGCAGAGACGGAAAGCTTGGCCAGCGTTCCGCCCATGGCTTCTTTCACCACGCGGTACACACCTCCGCGGACGAACATACTGCTGGATTCTATGTAAACAGCGCGCACGGCATAGCTGAAAAGCATGACGGCCAAAACAAACCAGGGCGCGCTTTTGCCGATCACGTTTTCCGTGTCACCACCAACGTAATAAGCTGAAGATGCAAGATCGGCGAGCACAATGGCCGCGGCCCGCCAGAAAGAAATGAAGGAGAGCATGACGGTGGTCGCCACGAAAACCGGAATGGCCGGACGACGAAGTTTTTCCAATGTTGCATTCATATTGCCTGCTCCATCGTTCAACATACGTCCGCAGGGCATTAAGAAGGCATTAAGATTTCAGCAATAAGAAAGCAGGGAAGAATTACTCCGCATCAAATCTATAGCCAATCCAAGGCTCAGTCTTTATGTATTTAGGAGAGCGCGGGTCTTGTTCTATTTTTTTACGGATGTTGGCAATGAAGACGCGCAGATATTCCGGCTGCTCCGTGCTGTTGCTGCCCCAGATCGCGGTAAGAATGGAGCGATGGGTGAGGACTTTCCCGCGATTCGCGAGAAAGTATCGAATCATGTCGTACTCCTTGGGCGTTAGGTGCACAGCCTTGCCATTGACTTCAATCAAACGCTGTTGGGGATCGATCTTGAAATCTCCGGCTTCGTAAGCGGCGTCGGATTGTGGCGGGGTACCTGAACGACGCAATAAAGCCCGCACACGTGCTGTGAGTTCCGCCATGCCAAATGGCTTGGAAACATAGTCGTCAGCGCCAAGGTCAAATGCTTTTACTTTAGTTGGTTCATCCTCTTTGACCGAGAGCACCAGCACAGGCACCTCAGACAACTGGCGTATGCGCTCACATAGCTCCAACCCCGTGTACCCGGGCATAGAGAGATCTGTGATTACCAGGTCAGGGAGCCATGTGCGGAAACTTTCCAGGCCGGCGCGACCGTCATTCGCGACGCGGACCTGATATCCGGCTGATTCCAGGCCGCGCAATAACACACGCGTGATCTGGGCTTCGTCATCCACGACAAGTATCTTCTTGGGATCGTCTGTCATGAGTGTTCACCGGACGTTTCTATGCGCGAAGACCCTGGAGTCACGGCGACATTGCCATTGTCTGGAACGTTGTTTTCCGATGTCGGGCCCGGCGGCACATCCAATGGAATCATGAACTGCACGCTCGTTCCCTTTCTTTCCGGACCATCTTCAATCCATATTTTGCCGCCGTGCGCCTGCACAATTCCTCTTGCGATGGCCAATCCCATGCCTAACCCAGGCTGCACTCCAGCACGGAAGAATTTATCAAATACCTTCCCGCGCAGTTCTGACGGAATGCCTGGACCTTCGTCATCAACAGCGAAGCAGATGTTGTTTTCTTTCTGCCGCACAGAGACGGTGATCTTTGCGGAAGGGCCAGAATATTTAGCCGCATTTTCCAGCAGAGTGAAAATTACCTGCGAAATCAACCGAGGATCGACCTTGGGTGAAGGCAGGCCGCCGGCAATGGCGACTTCCACCGGGTGACCTTCAAGCAATGTCGCGGCGCGGAGAAGCGCGTCTTCCACCATTTCTTCCGGCGCAACATTTCTACTGGCCAGCGTGACCTCGCCCGTCTGGAGCTTGGCCAGATCCATCATGCCCTGAATGAAATGATTCAGGCGATCGGATTCCTCTTCAATCACTTCAAAAAGTTCGCGCTGCACTTCCGGCGAGACCGATTCGGCGCGAATGGTGGAGATGGCGGCTTTTATCGAGGTCAGCGGCGTGCGGAGATCGTGCGTAACGGCGTCCAGCAGCGCAGTCTTTAGCTGTTCGCTCTTGCGCAGGGCGTCGGCTTCAGCGGCCTGGGCGGCGGCGCGCTCAAACTTGCCGCGCACATGCACAAGTTCTTTGCTCTGCTTCTCTGTCAGCAGCACACGCTTTTCCAGGCGCGACGAAAGCTGGCCCACCAGGACGGCCGTGGTGACAAAAACAATAAAACCCACAACGTCTTCCGGGCGGGTAATCAGGAACGAATAGTACGGGCCGATAAAGAAAAAATTGAACGACAAACCAACAAGGATGGAGGCATACAGAGCGGGGCCGCGGCCCTGCGTTACGGCCACCAGAATTACCGGAAGGACAAGGATCAGGGCAATGCTGGTCTGGCTCAGATCGGGACGGAGCTTTTCCAGAATGGCGATGGGGAGCGCCACGGTAATGGTCGCAGTGAGGTAACGGACGGGCCAGCGCCCGCTCCAGGAAATCACAGCTTCATTGTAGGCCATTTGCGGCAAGAGCCATTTCTCTAAGCGATTTTGGGTGTTCTTAAACCTCGTAAAACCTGCGAAAATAGCAGTATGGCAATCGTGGTAGTTGGCGGACATTCTCGCAGTGTGGGCAAAACCAGTGTGGTTGCCGGTTTGATTGCCGCGCTTCCGGAGTTCAACTGGACTGCGTTAAAGATCACGCAGTTCGGCCACGGCATCTGCTCGGCAGACGGCAAGCCCTGCGATTGCGATACGGGCGACGACCATTTCCGCGCCTTGAGCGACGAGAAAGACCTGAGCGGCGAAAGCGATACATCGCGTTTTCTAGTGGCGGGCGCGAAACGATCTCTCTGGGTCCGCACGCGGCAAGGCCGTTTGGGCGAAGCCATGCCGGACATCGAGCGCAAAATCGCCGGCGCGGAGAACGTGATCATGGAATCCAACAGCGTGATCCGCTTTCTGCGTCCTGACTTGTATCTTACCGTGCTCGACGCCGATACGGAAGACTTCAAGGACTCCGCGCGCGAGTTTCTTGAGAGCGCTGATGGCGTGATTCTGCACCAATCTGAAGCCAGGGCGAAGTGGAAGACGGTATCAATGGAAGCGCTGGCAGGGAAGCCAATCTTCAAAATCCAGCCGCCTCCGTATGTCACGGAAGAGATTGCGGCTTTCGTGCGAGAAAAATTGGTGGCCGGCAACGCTGCCAAGAGCCACGCGGCTGAGGGAATCGTCAACCGGCTTTAGGCTGCGGCGCCATTCGGTTAAATCAAAAAGAGCTATTTGGGACCCGTAACGGGCGGCATGGGCTGTTCGCGACGCGGAGCCTCGGTCCTTTTTTGCGAACTGCCGTCGCCATCGGGCTCACGGATGAAACTTGTGGTGGCAGGCGGCGCGCCGCGTACACCCTTCTTGAGGTTTTTGAGGACATCGTCTTTATCAACGCTGTAGTCTCGCGAAAGACGGGTCAAGGCCAGCGTCACAATATCAGAGTGGTGAATGTCTTCAGTTCCTGGAAGTCTCTTGATGTCCAGCCAGATCTTGTGCACCAGATGGACGTCTTCCGTCTTCATGGTGGGCGTGTGCGGGCCAATACGGTAGCTTTCAACGGTGGAGTCGGCGCGCACCACCTGGAAAACGAACTGTCGCTTCGGTTCCGGCATGGCTTCCCATGCCTGGCCCAGGCGGAAAGCCTGTTCTTCTCCGGTCATCTTGCTGGAAACTCCGGAAACCACGGCGGAAGATTCCAGCGCGTTGGCCGTCTGAACAATCGCAGACCAGACATCGCGCGCGGGAACCACCAGCAGAGAGATGGTCTTGCCGTAGCTTTCGGCAATCGAAACCGCCTTGGTGAAGAGCGTTTGCTCGTAGTCGCTGAATATCTGCTCCATGGCCAGGTCGCGGTCAGCGCTGCCATAGCCTGTGAGGCGCGCTTCCATGACCACGATGTCAGTCTCACCAGTGTCAGTGTTTTCCAGGGTCCAGCGCAGATGATTCAGCGTGTTGTAGTCGCGCACCGTGACCAGCACGTTTCCGGGACTCACCTGCACCGCTTCACGATCGATGGTTTCCTGGTGGAGCAGATGGAAATGCTCCTTCATCTGCTGTTCCACGTGCGCGAACTTGCGCTTGTTGATCTTCTCAGAGACGGTAAAGATAAAGAAAAACGCAAATGAAAAAGCAAGGCCCGCCACGGTGGCTACCTGCTTGGTGAACAAATTCACAATCGCCGTGGAGAGCAGCACCAGGTGAACGGATGCCAGCCCAATGGGAATCTCAGTCTTGCCAATGCGGATGTTGGGCGGCACACGCCAGCCGCGCTCGCCCTTGTACTTGAACCGCAACACCAGCATGGCCAGGCTGTTGAAGGTAAAACTCCAGATCACGCCGAAAGCGTACGCTTCACCCAGGACGTAAACGTTGCCGCGACTGAGGAGAATCGTGAACAATTGCAGCCCGACAATCAGGTTGATGATGCGATAACTGGTGCCAAACCTCCGGTGCGGTCTGCGGAACCAATCTGTAAGCACGCCGTCTTCAGAAACCCGGTTCAACACGCCGTTGGAGCCGATGATGGATGTGTTGATGGCGCCGGAAAGAATAAGAAAACCGACCACCACCACAAAGACGCGAAATACCAGCTTCAGAATGTGAGGGCCGACCATGTACATGGCCATGCCGGAAATCAGGTTGTCTTTGTAAAGGGGTACCCGGACTTCATCGGGAATAATCATCACGGCCAGCAGGGAACCGATGCCGGTAAAGACAAAGCTGAAGATCGCGATGATCAATGCAGCCCGCTTCAAGTTGCGCAGCTTGGGGCTGGCAATTTCGCGGTTTACCTGGGCCAGCGATTCCTCACCGCTCATCGCCAGCACGGAATGGCCGAAGGCTATCAGGATGCCGAAGAGGCCGACAGATTTCCCCAGATCGGTATTCTTCAGAAAACCCAGCGCTTCAGCGCTGAAGTGAAGATTTTCCGGGATGGGCAAAGGAGGCAGCGGTGATCTGTTGTGAATGACCGTATAAAAGGCCCAGCCCATGAGGATGACAACCATCACCGTGGTGATCTGCATCACGCGGAGCGCTTTGTCGCTGGATTCTTCTATGCCCTTGATGTTTTCCCACCAGTAGTAACCGGTCACCAGCAGAGCGAATGCGGCAGCCGCATGGTTCACGTCGATTTGCGGCGTGCCGTGAAACATCTGGTGCATGGCTTTTGGGACCCAGCCATGCTGATCAGCGGTTGCAAACAGCTCATTGATAAGGCTGGCAATGTATTGCCCGGCGGCGACGCCGGAAATTGGGCCGGTAAGGATGTAGTCGAACATCAGCGCGGAAACGCTGAATTTGGCGAAGGCGCCGCCCAGGGCTTCTTTCACCACGCGATAGACGCCGCCGCGGGTGAACATGGAACAGCTTTCCACGTAGACCGAACGCACCGCGAAGGCGAAGAGCATGACGCCCAGGATGAACCACGGTGCTGACTTGCCGACAGCCTGCTCGGCGATGCCGCCGGCATAAAAGGCGGACGACCCCAGGTCATTCAATACAATGGCAGCGGCCCGCCAGTAAGAAATGAACGTGAGCATGACCGAGGTCGCAACGACGATGCGGACCCGGTTCGAAAGTGGTGGGACAGCTCCTGAGCCTGCTGACATTTTGAAAAATAAACAATCGCCACAACGAATCAAAGCGCCTGCCGGCGCTTATTCGCTGGGCCGATCCAAGTTCCTTAAGTCACCCGATTCGACGCCTAATCTAATCTTCTTCCAGCATGCTCTGGGCCGTTTTTATAGCCGTGACAATAATTACCGGCACAGCGCCGATCAGCCCCGCAAAAAACAGGTACTTGAAGACCGGCAAAATGTAGTGCACCAGGAAGCTCACTCTAGGCATTGTAGTCCTGTGGGTTGGAGGAATCAAAGTACGGCCCTCAGTTTGCTAAAATCTGCTCCGTGCGGAACATTCCCTCAAGAGCCTGGATACTCGCGCTGGTTTCAAGCGTGCTGCAGATCCTCGTTTTTCCCAATTTAAATCTCTATTTCTTATGCTGGATTGCCATGGCGCCGCTGCTTTATACGCTGCTGCGGGGACGCGGCGGCGAAGGCGAGTTGTTCGATTCCGAAGGAAAATCTCTGCGCCCGTTCACCGTATGGCAGGGTTTTTTGATCGGATGGGCCAGCGGCGTTGTCTGGTATCTGGGGACGTGTTACTGGATTTATCCCGTGATGCACGTTTATGGCAGACTGCCCGGCGTTGCAGCCACGCTGATCACCATTGCTTTCTGCATCTATATGGGACTGCACCACGGAGCCTTCGCCGCGCTGGTAGTGACGATGGCGAGAAGATCGACGACAGGGAACCGCCGTCCTTTGCTGCTTGCGCCTGTGTTCTGGACCGCCATTGAGCTGTTTCGCGATCGGGTGATCGGCGATCCGTGGAACCCGCTGGGCGGCGCACAAATCGACAATATCCCATTTGCGCGAATGTCCCAGGTGACCGGCGTTTACGGCCTGTCGTTTGCGGTGATGCTGGTGAATTGCGCTCTGGTGGCCGCAATACTGCTTCGCGGGCAGCGCCGCAAGAACCTGCTGGTGGCTACCGCGGCGGCGGCAATCGCACTGCAAATAGGAATGTTTGCCAAGCCGGCCCCTTTCACGGCAACGCGTCAAGCCGTGCTGATGCAGGAAAACGTGCCTTTGCTGGACCAGCCGGAGTGGACCCCGAGATACTTTGACCAGACAATTTCCGAACTGGTGAAACAAAGCGTTGAGGCAGCGCCCAGGGACAATAACCCGGGGCTGATCATCTGGCCGGAATCGCCCGCGCCATTCTTCATCGCAGACCCACGGCTGCAACAATGGCTGGTGGCGATGGCGCAGGACAAAAATTCATACCTGGTGATTGGCAGCCTGGGTGAGACGCAAGACGCCAACGGCAAGCAGCGGCTCCTGAACTCAGCACTGGTGATGGACCCACGGGGGAACATGGTGGGCCAATACGACAAGATCCATCTGGTGCCCTTTGGCGAATATGTGCCGTTTCAGAATCTGCTGTTCTTTGCCAACAAGCTCACGCGTGAGGTGGGCGACTTTGCCCGCGGCAGCCAGCGCAAAGTGTTCGATCTGGGCGGGACGCATGCCGGAGTTTTCATCTGTTATGAATCGATTTTCCCCGATGAGGTGCGCGAGTTCACCGCGAACGGCGCGCAGGTGCTGATCAATATTTCCGACGACCTCTGGTACGGAGAAACCGGCGCGCCGGCGCAGCATCTGCAAATGGCACGAATGCGCGCGGTGGAGAACCATCGCTGGATACTGCTGGCCACCAACAACGGCACCACGGCCTCTATTGATCCGCTGGGCCGGGTGGTGAAGCAGGCGCCGCGCAACGTGCGCACCGCGCTGGTCGCGCCTTTTTCTCCGGAAACGGAAGTCACTTTTTACAGCCGCTATGGCGACGTGTTTGCCTGGGCTTGTGTGATAATCTCACTATTGGCGGTGTTTGTGCGCTGGCGCTACCGCGCTACCACCATGATTGAAGTCCGCCCCGCATAAAATTTATGGTCGAAGAATTAGAACGCGAATACGCCGCCGTGCGCGATAAAGTGCGCGATCTGCGGAGCTATCTTTGACGCCCCTTCACTCCGCCAACAATTAGCCGAAATTGAAAAGAAGGTCGGCGACCCCAGTGTGTGGGCCGACCAGGAAAAGTCGCAGGTGTTGATGCGCCAGCGCCGGCGTCTGGAAGAATCGCTGGCCATGGATGCCGACCTGGGCCGCCGTGTGGACGATATCCAGGCTTACTTTGACCTGGCCCGCGAAGGCGAAGCCGTGGTGGAAGAGCTGCGCAAAGAAATCGACCAGCTGCGTGAAGTGGCCGATAAGCTTGAAACCCAGACCCTGATGTCCGGCGAGCATGACATGCGCAACGCGATTGTCACAATCCACCCAGGCGCAGGCGGCACCGAATCACAGGATTGGGCGGAAATGCTTTTGCGGCTGTACCTGCGCTGGGCAGAGCGCCAGGGCTTTAGCACTGAAGTGAACGAATATCAGCCCGCGGAAGAAGCCGGCATCAAGTCAGCCACGTTTACCGTAACCGGCGACTACGCATACGGGCAGTTGCTGAGCGAAATCGGCGTGCACCGGCTGGTGCGCATTTCGCCGTTTGATCAGGCCAAGCGCCGGCATACTTCATTTGCCAGCGTCTTTGTCTCGCCCGAAATTGATGACTCCATCCAGGTGGACATTAAGCCGGAAGACCTGCGGATTGATACCTATCGATCCGGCGGCAAGGGGGGCCAGCACGTGAACACCACGGATTCCGCGGTGCGCATCACGCACATCCCGACAAATATTGTTGTCGCCTGCCAGAACGAACGCTCACAGCACAAGAACCGCGAGCGCGCCATGAAGATGCTGCGGTCCAAGCTCTATGAATATGAGCTGGAGAAAAAACGCGCCATCAGCAAGAAGCTGGAAGACTCCAAACTGGACATCGATTTTGGCTCTCAGATACGCTCGTATGTACTGCATCCGTACAGATTGATCAAGGACCATCGCACCAAGCTGGAAGTGGGCGACGTGGACCGCGTGCTGGATGGCGACTTGAGGCCGTTTATCCGGGCATTTCTTGTGGCGAGGAGAGATGGGAATTAGTACGTAGTATTTGGTATTTAGTAGTTAGTATTTGGCATTGTGTCGACGGGGCCATGCTGCTCTGGAATCTAGACACAATCGTGAGCTTACGGCCAAGTACTAAATACCAAGCACCAACTGCTGACTATGGCTCCAATTCTTGAACTGATAAAAAAGAATGCCGTGCCTGTGAACGTGATGCGCTCCGCCGCCAGGGGCGCGCTGCCGCTGCCCGCCGACGAGACGCTGGAAGTGCTCGTCTACATGGCGCAGCACCCGCTGTTTGGCGAGGATGCGCGCATGACGCTGGCCGGGTGGGACGCGCAGTCGGCGCTGGAAGTGCTGAGCAAAGACACGGCCACGCCGGAAGTTCTTCTGTATTACTGGCAGCCGGAAAACCGCCGTCCGGTGCTGATGCCGACGCTCATCGAAAACCCAGCAATCCCGGAAAATCTGCTCATGGAACTTGCCGACACGGCTTCCCGCGAGACGGTAAAGATGCTGCTGGCCAGCGCCCGCGCGCGAAGCACTCCCGGGGTGGTGGAAGCGCTGCTGGGCAATGCAAATCTGAACCCAGGGGAAGCGCAGGAGTTACAGGGCGGCAAGCCTGAACCAGAGGCCGCTCCGCAGCAGACGGAACCGACGCTGGAAGAATTTGAAGTTGTTCCGGACCCGGAATCCGCCGCCGCGTTACAAGCTTTTGAGCGGGAGCATGCCGCAGCGATTGCCGCGGAAGAAGGCAAGCCGTTTGAACTGGTGAAGGACGAAGAGGCCGCCGGAGAAGCCATAACGACAGATGCGGCGAGCGTTGGACAAGAGGCAGGAGAGCCGGTGGAGACCGTCGCATCAACAGGCGCTCAGGCGGGAGCGGCACAAGGCCTGGTCGCACAGCGCATGGCCCCGGAAAATGCTGACGAGTTTGAAGCCGCGGAGCAGCAAAGGCTTACAGTGTTGCAGCGGGTTTCAAAGTTGAACGTAGGCCAGCGGATCAAGCTGGGATTTATTGGCGGAAAGGAAGAGCGGGCGTTGTTGATTCGGGACACGGCGCGCCTGGTGCAGAATGCGGTGCTGTCGTCGCCCAAGCTGACGGACGCCGAAGCGGAATCGTTTGCCGCATCCAAAAATCTGCAGGAGAACGTTTTTCGCGAGATCGCCCGCCAGCGGCGCTTCCTCAAGCTTTATCCGGTGGTGCGCAATCTGGCCAACAATCCGCGGTGCCCGCTGGATATTTCATTGACGCTGGTCAAGACGCTTCACGTTTATGACTTGAAGAGCCTGCGCCATAACAAAAACGTTCCGGATACGATCCGCAAAGTGGCGGCCAAACTGTACACGGAGAAGGCGACGCGAGGCGGATCTAAAAAAGAGTAGCTGGTGCGTTACCGATTGCGGATGTGACGGCGGTCAATGACAAACCTCTGGGCCCATGACAGGCTATCTGAATAGAATGCCGCTTTTTCCGGAGAATGTATCTGTGGACAACATGAAAACAACCGCGACTGACGAGATTGGCGAGCTACTCAAGCGCACCAAGACGATTGCCGTAGTGGGGCTCTCAGACAGCCCGCTGCGCCCAAGCTATGGCGTGAGCGCATACATGCAGAGCCATGGCTACAAAATTATCCCGGTAAATCCGTCGATTAAAGGCGCACTGGGAGAAAAGGCCGTTGCTTCACTGGCCGATGTCGAAGAAAAAATCGACATGGTGGACGTGTTTCGGCGGTCCGAGTACGTACCAGAACTGGTGGATGAAGCGATCCGGCTGAAAGTACCGGCGATCTGGTTGCAGGAGGACGTAATTCATGAAGAGGCAGCGGAGAAGGCTCGCAAGGCCGGAATTTTTGTGGTGATGGATAAGTGCATTCTGAAGGAGCACAGGAGAAGGTTTAGTTAACTCTTTCGAGACTGCACGAGTTTTCACTGGTAGGTCAAAGAGTTTTTTGCTGGAGTTCGAAAGCAACTTAACATAAACTGCATCGGCAGCTCGCCCCCAAACTGCCGGAAGTTTCCCATGCGATTTCCCAAGTCTTTGCTCTTTATTACAGCTCTCATGTTTGGGGTCTGCTGCCGTAACGCGCCTGCGCAAAGCGGCGAGAACCCACGAAATGTGGCAGGCCCCTGCAGCATGCCTGCCTATGACTCCATTCTGCGTGAGCCCAACATCTTCAACGAACAGCAGGAACAGTGGCTGGGAGAAATCCTGGCGCCACAGGTTGAAAGTGCTTTCAGGATTATTCCTGATCCAGAAAGTGACTATCTGCAAAAACTGGCGGACAAACTGCTAGCACAGCTTCCCCAATCCAACATTCACTATCGCCTTACCATCATCGACCTGCCGGAAAACAATTCATTTGGAATACCTGGCGGGCATATCTATATCTCCAGGCGCATCATTGCCCTTGCGAAGAACGAAGATGAGCTGGCGGGCCTGATAGGGCATGAAATCGGGCACATCATTACCCGGCAGCCAGCCATTGACCTAACGAACGTCCTGCAGAAAATCCTGGGCGTGAACAGATTAGGCGACCGCAAGGATGTGGAAACCCAGTGGAATCGCCTGCTCGACTTGGCGGCAACACAACGCTGGACAGACAACCGCAAACGCGAAGAGGCAGAGCAGCTCATTGCTGACCGGATCGCAATCTACGCCATGTCGCGCGCGGGGTATCAGCCATCAAAATTTGTGGAATTCTTTGATCGTTTGGCGCAAACCAAAGGAAATAAGGGCAGCTTTTGGACCGACCTGTTCGGTCGAACCAGCAATGATGCGAAGCGTTTGCGCGAACTCGTGCGCACGGCGGTACCTCTGGGCCAGAGCTGTTATGTTCCTCCGGGAAATGTGGTGGCAGAGCGCTTCCTTAAATGGCAGGGAGAGGTCATAGAGTCAGAATTTGCGCTAAAGAAAGAGGCCCTTCCCGGGCTGCTCTCCAAACAGGTGCTGAACCCGCCGCTCCGCAGCGATCTGCGCCAACTGCAATTCAGCCCGAACCGCAAGTACCTGCTGGCCCAGGATGAAAACAGTATTTACGTGATGTCAGCTGATCCGGTGACCAACCTTTTCCGGGTTGACGCCGCCGATAGTTATGCCGCGCACTTCACGCCGGATTCGCTGGCAGTTGTGTTCTACGACAAAGAATTGCGCATACAGAAATGGAATATGGCAGGGAGGCGCCTGTTCATCCGAGAGCTGGCGCTGCCTATTCGCTGCGTGGAAACCGCGCTGTCTTATTCCGGGGAAGTGCTTGCCTGTATGGATGAGCAACTTCAACCTGAGCTCATTGATGTGAATACAAACGCGGTCATTTACAAGGGTAAAAAGCTGCAACAGCAAACCCGAATTGAAGCCATGCTTGCCTATTACACCCCGCGCCCGGACGAATCAGGCCAATTTGCCATGCACTTCTCTTCAGGCGACCACTATTTCGTGGCTGAGTACGAGAAAATCATATTCGCCTACGATGTAAGAAACAGGATCGAAGTCACGGTCGGACCCGCATTCAGGGACTTTGTTGGAGCCAGCTTCTGTTTTGACGCCGACGACGAAGTCGCTGGCTACGGGTTTGTCAACCGCCAGTTGGCCATCTTGCGTGCGCGTTTCCCCTCCGGCCAGATCCTGGACTCAATACCCGGATTTGCCATAGGACGCTTAACCCAGCCTCAGCCTCAGGATTACGTGCTGATAAGGCAGGATACAGAACCGGTCATCAGGGTTGTGGACTGGAAAACAAAAAAGACCCTTTTCAGAAACAAAAAGCCGGGTTTCGATATTTACGGCGATACGTTTGCGAGCGAAACACCGGGCGGAGAAGTGGGGATTTACAGCGTCGCAGGCAGGCAATACAAAGGCGGGATTGACCTTCCGAACGGGCCTATCTCCTTTACAACCGCCTCGGCGTTTTCTTCCAATAACAAGTGGCTCGCGGTTTCACAAAATAGTCGCGGCGGCGTGTGGAACGTGGAAACAGGCGAGAGAGTTTTTCTTACGCGCGGTTTTCAGGGAGCATTTTTTGACGAGGACCAGCTATTTGCCAAGTTTCCGAAACAAGGTTTTGAGTCCGCCGCGATCTTCAAGATGGATGCGGTGTCGCAAAAAATGCAAAACCTGTATGAGCTGAAAATGGATGGAGACATTTGGGCGTACGGAAACCCAGGAGCATTTTACTGGCAACAGGGTGACTTCCTTTTGCGTGGCAGCAGGGTGGAAGAAAAAACCAGCAAGAAAGTGGAAAACAGTTTCATGGTGGAAGTCATGGACGTGCGCTCCAACAAGAGACTATGGCAGCGCAAGCCTGCGCGGGTCCTACCCATTGTGCTGCATTCTGCGGCGGGCAAGACCATGACATTCGTGATCGGTGATTATGAGGACATGAAGGCCGAAGCGCGGGAGGATGCAGTCTTACGCAGGAAACTGGATGCGCTCGCGAATGAGAAGCGCAGGGCCGCGAGCTACATTATTGAGGTGTTTGAAGACTTAACAGGCAAGCCCTTAGGCAAAATCCTGGTGGATACCGGCAATCTGTCATTCAAGATTTTCGCCGCACGCACGGTTGGTGACAATGTTCTGGTTACGGATTCCGATGGACGCACGCTGATTTATTCGCTCAAGACCGGCGAACAGAAAGCTGCACTCTATGGGCGGGTTCGTGCGCTTTCATCCGATGGAAGCGAACTGGTGCTGGATGACGAAAAAGGCAAAGCAGACATTTATTCGCTGTCAGACCTGCGTCTTTTATCGCACCTTGAGTTCCCGTTCCCGCTGGTGCATGCTGAGTTCTCCGCCAATGGAGACAGCCTGAGAGTTCTTACCAGCGACCAGACCATCTACAAGTTGAAAGTTGAAACACCGGTTGCAATGCGCTAGAGGGCTGGCCGCCGTTCAACGCTCTTTGTCGCCTGCTTCCGGGCGGGAGCGCTGTCGTAACTGCTCTCGCGCTCGCTTGATCTCGTCCATTCTCTGCGAAAGCAGCTTTTCTCTGCCTTCCTGCGTTGGATGGTAGTATTCGCGGCCGCGCAGATTATCGGGCATACATTCCATGTCGGCGACTTTTTCGTCGAGATCGTGAGCGTACTGGTAGCCCTTGCCATAGCCGACCTGCTTCATCAATTTTGTTACAGCATTGCGGATGTGCAGTGGAACGGGCTCGGCGGCGGTCTTTTCCACGTCTTCCATGACTGCTCCATAGGCGGTGTAAAGCGCATTCGATTTCGGCGCCAGCGCCAGATAGACCACTGCCTGCGCCAGCGCAAGGCCGGCTTCCGGCATGCCGAGAAAATCGATAGCGTCTTTGGCTGAGAGGCAAAGGTTCAGCGCTTCCGGCGCGGCCAGGCCGATGTCTTCAGAAGCCATGCGCACCACGCGGCGCGCGATGTACAACGGGTCCTCGCCGGATTCAAGCATGCGCACGAGCCAGTAAAGAGA
This sequence comes from Acidobacteriaceae bacterium, assembly GCA_027307045.1. Taxonomy (GTDB): domain Bacteria; phylum Acidobacteriota; class Terriglobia; order Terriglobales; family Acidobacteriaceae; genus Angelobacter. The sequence continues at coordinate 4,448 of DAHUXR010000023.1, read as the reverse complement.
GGCGTCGGCATCACTGTTGCGGACAGACTTGTGCAGCGCGGAAATCAGGTTGTAATGCTCTTCGCCTGACTTGTCATAAAGCAGGACACGTTTCTGCAACGTGTCCTTAATGATCTGTTCGGTGATCTCGCCGCCATCGCCGGCGGTGGCGGCGGCAACTTCAAGCACGTTGTAAGCGGAACGGGCGTCGCCGCTGGTGTAGGCGGCGATCTGTTGCAGGACTTGGTCGGCGGCCCGCAGATTCATTTTGCCCAGGCCACGTTCCTGGTCTTCTAAAGCGCGGCGGAGCAAGACGACAATCTGGTCTTCAGTGAGCTGGTTCAGGATGTAAACGCGGCAGCGTGACAGCAGAGCGCCGTTGATCTCAAACGACGGATTTTCCGTGGTGGCGCCGATCAGCCGGATATTGCCGCGCTCAACGTGCGGCAGAAACGCATCTTGTTGGGCGCGATTGAAGCGGTGAATTTCGTCGATGAAGAGGATGGTGCGCGTGCCGTAAGCGCGCGCCTTTTCCGCGTCCGCCATCACCTGCTTGATTTCCTTGATGCCGGAGAGCACCGCGGAAAACTCAATGAATTCCGCCTTGGTCACGTGCGCGATGATCTGCGCCAGCGTGGTCTTGCCCGTTCCGGGTGGTCCCCAGAAGATGATGGAGCCAGGATCGTCGCGTTCAATCTGGAGACGCAACGGCTTGCCCGGCCCGACGATATGCTCCTGGCCGACAAATTCATCCAGCGTGCGCGGACGCATACGGTCGGCGAGAGGGCGCGCGCCTTTGCCTTGCTGGCCCGGAAGCGTTTGAAATAAAGACATTCTTGAAAACCTTACTGAAAAACCTTACTGAAAAACCTTACCACTGATGACACGGATATAAAAATTGCCAAAATTGAAAATCAAAACCTTGAAACACGGAGGAAAGGAGGAACCCGAGGAAAATTAACCTGATCCCTGTTCATCCCTGGTGAGGCTTTTGATCCGCTGCCGCGCTGCTTCGTACAACAAAATCGATGCAGCTATTCCGGCGTTCAAGGACTCGACGCGCGGAGAGTGCGGGATGGTTACGAGTTCGTCGGCCAATGACAAAATTTCCTGCGGGACGCCTGCGCCTTCATTGCCGACCACGATCATCGCTGCGCCTGTGAAGTCCGCTTCGTGGAGCGGCTTGCCTCTGTGAGATGAAGTGGCAAGCACGCGCACGCCGTGCTGTTTCAAGGCCGCTATACTCTCACCAAGTTTCACTTTGATGAGCGGTTCGCGAAATAACGATCCGGCGGAGCCGCGTACGGCCTTGGAGTTGAATGGGCTGACTGTCTTTTCTCCCAGCAAAACGGCGCGCGCACCAAAGGCTTCAGCCGAGCGAATGATCGTGCCAAGATTTCCGGGGTCCTGAATGCCCGCAACGCCGACGAGCAGGGAATCGGACGCTGACTCCAGCAGGTCTTCCAACTTATGCGGGCGGAGCTTGACCAGAGCAGCCACGCCCTGCGGCGACTCAGTACTGACGGCGCTCAGAAAGACCTCATCGGGCAGCAGCAGGACCTCAACCTGGCTGCCGATCTGCGGCAGCAGGCGCGTGGCGTGGGGGCTGCCGGCTTCGCTGAAAAAAACCGCTTGAAAGCGCAGGCCGCTGCGGATGGCTTCCTCGATAATCCGCACGCCTTCGATTGCCAAGCAGCCTTCCGCCGTGGGCTCGCCCTGGCTGAGCGCTTTGCGCAGGTCTTTGACGAGCGCGTTCTGTCGGCTGGAAACACGGCGCAACCTGCTTTCAATTTCCCTGGGAACATTCATGTGACAGCCATCATACTGAATTGGACTTGCAACCGATAAAGTCCGGGTCTAGGTTTTCTGCGCAAGCTGGTTTATTCTTAGTCCGTTTGTCAGGGCGACGGGCGCGTGTTTTAAGCAAAGCGAAACTGCCAGCCGCCGTATATTGGTTCGAGCATATTCAGTTGGGAGATTCTGTATTGCCTGCGGAAATTCTAAAAATCAATCCTGATACGCCGGACGCGCGTCTGGTTTCCTATGTGGCCGACCGCATCAAGCAAGGCCAGGTCGTCGGTATGCCCACAGACACTTTTTACGGGCTGGCGGCTGATCCGCTCAACCTGCGCGCCGTTGACCTGATCTATGACGTAAAGACGCGCAGCCGCCACAAGCCGCTTTCTTTGCTGATTGAGAGCGTGGAGCAGGCGGAATACCTGGCGCGTCCGCTGCCGGACGTGTTTTACGAAATCACGCGCAAATACTGGCCCGGCCCGCTTACGATCATCGTAAAGGCGTCGTCGCGGCTGCCGCTGAAAGTCACGGCCAACACGGGCAACGTCGCGTTGCGCGTGCCCGCTTCACGCATAGCGGTGGATGTAATCCGCGCTGCCGGCGTGCCCATAACGGCGACTTCCGCCAACATCAGCGGGGCCAGCGAATGCACCACAGCGGAAGGAGTTCGCGAACAGCTGGGCGCCCGCATTAGCATGATCGTGGACGGCGGCCCCAGCCCGCGCGACGTGGCTTCCACGATTATCAATATGAGCGATCCCGGGCATATTACTGTCCTGCGGCAAGGCGCGATTCCTGAAAGCGATCTGGCAGAGTTCCTCCGGTTTGGCTGAGGCTGATCCGCATGGCAACCAAGCGTTGGAAGAAATGGCCGTTGTGGCTTCTGGTGCTGCCGGTCTGCTATGCGGCGGTGGTGTACTGGCGCATTGTGGACCAGTCCGGCCACGACGAATCGCGCACGGCGGACGCCATCGTCGTTTTTGGCGCCGCTGAATATGACGGCCGTCCTTCACCGGTGTACAAAGCGCGCCTGGACCGCGCCGCACAGCTTTTCCATCACGGGCTGGCCCCAATCGTGATTACGACCGGCGGCTCCGGCGGCGATCCCCGCTATAGTGAAGGCGTAGTGGGGCGCGAGTACCTGAAGACCCTGGGCATTCCCGACAGCCAACTCATTGCAGAGACCCAGAGCGACGATACCGCGGAATCCGCCCGCCGCGTGAGCACGATTATGTATGTCAACAGCATGCGTTCATGCCTGGCCGTGAGCGACGGTTACCACATTTTTCGCATCAAGCAGATGCTGGCGCGGGAAGGCGTGACCGCGTATGGCGCGCCGCGGCCCAATTCCAGGCCGCTTAACTTCTGGAAACGGCAGGAATCGGCATGGCATGAGATTGGCAGCTATACGCTGTGGCTGTTTCACCTGACGTAACCTTCGGCGGTGCGATCGAGTGCTTCATCTTTTGCGGATGGTTGGAAGCGCGGAAACGTCCGGTTTTGATTTCATCCAGAGACGCAATCGGTAGAGGTCGGCCGATCACGCATGCGCCCGATTCAATGGTCGCGAATTGCCCGAGGAAGCCGAGACCACGTTTCGATCTGTGGCATTATTCACCAAAGACGAAACGACCCAATTCGTCTCCTAACTGCTTCACTTCGCCAGGATCGTTGGAACCACGGAACCGCTCCGCGAGTTCAAAGAAGGCTTTTTCCTTCTCCTTGCGGGCCTCAAGCCCCAGCTCAACCAGTTCCACCAATACGCGATTGCCACTGAGCCGACGGCGCCTGGCAATCTTTTCAATTTGCCTGTCCACCTGCGGGGGGAGCGTTACACTGCGTCGGATTTGCCTGGATGCCGCCATAGGTGCATCATACACCATTATGGTGCAAAAGGGTGAGAGCGCTTTGGTTTCCGTGGGATTTTTTGTGCGCGCTTCGCTGCATTGCGTCCCGAGCAAGCCAAAACCGGGCTTCTGTCCCAACACGCGAAAACCGCGCGTGTCGGGAGCCCAGGCTTGCCGGGAGCAGCTGCGCGCGGGCCTGCGGCGCAAGGAAGAGGGCCGCTTAGAGCATTCACACGGCACGGATAACGCCAAGCCCGATACCTGTCAGCGGCCAAACCCCGATTTCCAATTGAAAAGCCTTTTTCAAGATCGATTGGTTTCGGAGAGCGGGTTTGTCAATATGTACTATTTCGCGTCGTTTCCGAGAGAGATTTTTGTTGACGGCGGCGGTGCGTTTCGCTTATAGTTCGTACTGGAAAGACCCCTGCAGATCTGCGGGCCATCGTTGGGTTCACAGTTGCTGCAGGTTTTGGAAGCTACATCGTTTGAAGCAACACGGTTGGGCCGAGAGCGGCATCGGCGGGGAGACCCGGAAAGGCCTGCAACCCTGTGGACTGTGGCCTACCGTTTGGGTCCCAGCTTCCGCGGCCTCTAGTGGGCTGGAGTGTGTCTGAAAAGGACGCATTTCAGAGCAATCCATCGCCACCGCCATTAGATAGGGGGCCGTGGTGTGCGAAAAGCAGCCTCTAGCGGCTAGCTGGTAGCAAGGAACGCAAAAACAGCCATTGGTTCTTGGCTTTTAGCTCTTGGCCTTTGTGTGCTAGCTACCGCATCGATCTGATCTCACAGACCTCAGAGCCTTAAATATGCCCGATTTCACTCACA
>DAHUXR010000239.1 GCA_027307045.1 Acidobacteriaceae bacterium | reverse complement strand
GACCTCAAAGCTCATGCACGGTTCCACGCAACTCAGCGCGCATATTAAGCCCTGCTTTACCTTGTCCTGCACCGCGATCTTCTGCGCAATCTCTTCTTTACTCACTTGGCTGGATTGCAGATACAGCGACGGACGCTGCTGTTGCTTGGCCACTTCCAGCGAGGCTTGCTTGATCTGCCGGCTGGTTTCCTCGACATGCCGCCCGAAGTGCTTGAGCAGAACTCTACGGTCCCATAGATAAGCCAGCAGCCCCTGACTGTAGACGATCTGCCGCAGATGTCCGCGCAAAACCAGGCGGTCAAATCCGGTAAGAACTCCCTTGATATGAGCGGCAAATTTTTCGATAAACTGATTCATGGCGTTCCTTTCCGTGCCGATGTGTTTTCGCGAACAACATCATACGGATTTCTGGAACGCCTTTATTTTGGTTGCGGCTTTGCCGCGCTGTGGTGAAGGTTTTGGCTTTTCCGATTCACGCGCGATCCCGGCGCTCATTTGCCCTCAATCGCGTCCCACACCTTTTTGGTGTCCACGTTCTGGGTGTACTTCACGATTTTTCCGTCCTTGAAATTCCAGATGTGGGCAAACACCGCGTCCATCACTCCCCCGGATTTCTTGTATGTCCCAAGATATCTGCCCGTAACAATGATCGTGTCTCCGGCGTCATAAAACTTGTCCACCTCCGCGCGGTAACCGTCCCACTCCGTGGCCAGGCGGGCAAACACGTTCTTCCCCACCTC
>DAHUXR010000238.1 GCA_027307045.1 Acidobacteriaceae bacterium | reverse complement strand
CCGGCAGGTGCGCGGATATCCTGCAGGAGTTTTTCCGCACCCGGCGCTAGGTACTATACCGAAATCGCCGGCGCTTGACGCGGTCATCACCGTGGATACAACAAGCAAGCGAGCGCGCAGCTGCACGAATTAGGTACTGAGACGTGAGCCAGCGTGACTGTATGCGTTTACCTGCGAACGAGCCGCGTAGCGGCGGAATATAAATAGCCCAGGGCGTAAGCCCTGGGTGAGCTGAAGAACGGAACGGAGTCCCGCAAGGGACGGCACTAGAACGAAGCCCGCAGAGCTTGCCCTGAGCTTGTCGAAGGGCGAAATCCTGAGCGCAGCGAAGGACCGAAGTCCTAACTCAGGAAGCGGCGCTTGAACAATCTATTTGTCCGACGCGGAGAGGTGCGTGAGTGGTTGAAACGATCCGCCTCGAAAGCGGACATACCTTAACGGGTATCGGGGGTTCAAATCCCTCCCTCTCCGCCATTACTTTGTGCGTGGCAGTCCACCTACGGCCTAGGGCACCATCCACCGCAGAACATAAGCTTGCGCGAACGCCAGGAGGCTGAGGACAGACGCAAACGCCAGACTATGCCAGAAAATCTCTCGAAGAATTCCGCCCTCTTTTCCCGCCAAGCCCACTGTAGTTACTCCCACCGCAATATTCTGCGGTGAAATCATTTTTCCCGTGACCGCACCAGAGGAGTTCGTGGCCGCCAGCAACACTGGACTGATCCCCAATTGATGGCCAGCGGCAAC
>DAHUXR010000237.1 GCA_027307045.1 Acidobacteriaceae bacterium | reverse complement strand
GCAGGCGTGTTTGCCGGTGCTGGTTGAGTCTTGACCGGCTGCGACTTCAACCCTTGCAGCACCGAGCCCGGCCCGCCGCGCTTGCTGGCATACAACGAGAGGGTGATGGACGTGATCATGAAGGCGACCGCCGACCATGTTGTCGCCCGGGAAAGCGCATTGGCCGCTCCGCGTGGGCCAAAAGCCGTTTGGCTGCCCTGTCCGCCGAAGGCTGCCGAGATGTCACCGCTCTTTCCGCTCTGCAGCAGAACCACAATGATGATAAAGAAACAAACCAGGATATGAACCGTAGTGACGAAGTAAATCATTTTAAAGTTTTCCTGAACCAGCGTTTTTATGCCCCGAATTGGCGACAGCGGAACTATGGTGCGGAAGGGGGGATTTGAACCCCCACGCCTTTCGGCGCCACCCCCTCAAGATGGTGTGTCTGCCAGTTCCACCACTTCCGCACTGGGATGAATATCGAGCGCCAGAGAGCACTTTATTATAGCAAAGTCAGCACCCAGCAATTCGCTGTGGACCCCTGCCTACTACCAGACTGTTTGACCGTCGCGCCAAAAGAAAGTAGCCTTTCGGCCTATGGTCACGGGAAATGAACGCGTCGGGAGCGCCCCCGGCGCAGTTGCCGACTTGCCCCGCAAACTCGGTCTCCTCGATTCGCTTTCTATCGTGATCGGGGTAATCATCGGGGCCGGAATCTTCCTCGTTCCAAATCTGGTCGCCCACCAACTGAAGTCCAGCCCGGCAATT
>DAHUXR010000236.1 GCA_027307045.1 Acidobacteriaceae bacterium | reverse complement strand
TGAGGATGGGCGGCTATCGTGGATCATGGATGGATTTACCGTATCGGACAGCTATCCGTACTCAACCCACTATCCGCTAGGCAACGGTTCCATCAACTACATGCGCAACAGCGTGAAGGCGGTGGTGGACGCCTACGACGGAACGACTACGTTTTATGTATTCGACGCAGAGGATCCGATTGTCTCAGCCTACCGCCAGATTTTTCCCAGCCTGTTCAAAGATGCGTCGCAGATGCCGGCCGGACTGCGCAAGCACGTGCGCTATCCGGAGTTGCTGCTGAAACTGCAGGCGGAAGTTTATGGGCTGTACCACATGACGGACGCGGAGGCGTTCTACAACCGCGAAGATTTGTGGACGGTGGCCAGCGAAGTCGGCATGAGCGACTCAGGGGAACAAAGAACGCTGGTGATGCAGCCGAATTTTGTGCTGATGAAATTGCCGGGAGAAAGCGGCGAGGAGTTCGTGGAAATTCTGCCCTTTACGCCGGCCAACCGGAACAATCTGATTGGATGGATTGCCGGGCGCAGCGACGGGGAGCACTACGGGACGTCGGTGGTCTACAACTTCCCGAAGACGAAGCTGGTGAATGGACCGCTGCAGATCGAGGCGCGCATCGACCAGAATGCGCAGCTCTCCGGGCAGCTTACGCTATGGAACCAACAAGGCTCGCACGTGAGGCGCGGGGCACTGCTGGTGATACCGACGGGAAAAGCACTGTTGTATGCGGAGCCGATTTATCTGCAGGCGGAGCGG
>DAHUXR010000235.1 GCA_027307045.1 Acidobacteriaceae bacterium | reverse complement strand
CGGGTCGTTCGTGGAAAGCAGTTGAACTTTTTGGAAGTACGAGGCTCTATGTGTCACATTTTTACCTACAGCCATAATGCCAGAAGAAGAACCCTTTCTAAATGCAAAAACTTCGCAAAAAATTCAGGCCGGAATTGCTGAATTGCGTCGAAAGCGCGTTTTTGCCCAGGAAGCGCAGAAAAACTCAAAAATCTGCGCATTGCCCTTGCTTCGATTGCGCGGTATTGGAGGGTGTAAAAAGAAGTGTGTAAACGGCCATCGGGATAGGAGAATAAGAGACCGATGGCAATCGACAAGACCCTCATTGACCAGTTGCTGGCCGAGTGCAAGAAGCCGGAAGACATTATGGGCGAGAACGGCCTGCTCAAAGAACTCACCAAAGCGGTGCTGGAGCGAGCGCTGCAAGCGGAGCTGACCGATCATCTGGGATACGAGAAACATGATCCTGCGGGGCATCACAGCGGTAACACGCGCAACGGGGTAAACCGGAAAAAGCTGAAGGGGCACTTTGGCGAGTTGGAGCTAGAGACGCCGCGGGACCGGCAAGCGACGTTCGCACCCAAGATCGTAGCCAAGGGGCAGAGTCGATTCAGCGGCTTTGATGACAAGATCATTTCCATGTACGCGCGGGGGATGACGACGCGGGAGATCCAGGGGCACCTGGAGGAGATCTACGGGCTTGAGGTTTCGCCGACGCTGATTTCCCACGTCACCGAGGCGGTGCTGGAAGAGGTCAAAATCTGGCAGAACAGTCCGC
>DAHUXR010000234.1 GCA_027307045.1 Acidobacteriaceae bacterium | reverse complement strand
CCCAAGCACCGCCCGATAGCTTCCCGGCACCCGCGTAATCCGCTCGAAAACCGGCTCATCCACCGCGTCCATGCTGACCGTCACCCGGTTGAGCCCCGCAGCTTTAAGCGGCGCCGCCAGCGAATCCAGCAGGTGTCCATTCGTCGTGATCGCCAGGTCCAGCCGTTCTCCGGTCAACGTCCGCAGCCCGGCAAGCTCCTCCACCAGCCGAACCAGCCCCTTGCGCAGCAGAGGTTCACCCCCGGTCAGCCGCACCTTCGTGATCCCCAGCCCCACAAATAGCCGGATCATGCGCAGATATTCCTCAATCGCCAGCTCTGGATATTGGGGGCCGTCCTCGCCGGTACGGCAATAGACGCACTTGTAATTGCAGCGGTCCGTCACTGAGACGCGCAGATCATGAATCACCCGGCCATGGCTGTCCGTAAGCCGGGCCGCGCCCATATTCGTTTGCGGAGACATGAGGGATGCAGCCATCGCCACTCTTCTCAGGCTATACCCTTTTGTGAACCGGCGCATTCCGCGCACATCCATCCGCCGACTGGAGCAGGGAAGAGCACTTGCGGAACAATCAACCAGTCATTCGAAGCAGGCCTGGCCGCCTAGTCGATTCTCGGGGTTCCGCGGCGCAATACCAGCCCCGCCACTCCAAACACCGCCACAATGCAGCAGGCCAGCGCAAAGTAATACGCCATCGGATGAATCCAGCCGGGCGAATAGCTCAGGTCCTGGCCAACCCACAGAAGCAGCACGGTCGCAA
>DAHUXR010000233.1 GCA_027307045.1 Acidobacteriaceae bacterium | reverse complement strand
ATCGGGCGCCGACTGAATTTCGTTCAGGACATCGGCCGCACCCTGCACCCGCTCGGCCGCCTTCGTTTCCTTCGATTGATCGTCTGCCCCAAGCGCAAATGAGCAAAGCCACACAATCAGGGTCACCATCATTAGCTTTTTCATGGTTCCTCGCCACAAAAGAATTCACTGGGATTCCGTACCTGGATTGTAAATGAAATCGGACGGACGTACGGGCGACCGGGACCAACCCGCACAATGGGATGCGCCTTGAGCCAGCAAAATTCGAGAATGTGAGTTCTACGAGGATTTACGAAGTGAACCTCAGGAGCAAAAAAATGCGGGGCTGAAAGCAGTGACCCTAATCGCCACTCTCAACCCCGTCTCCCAGGTTCTGTGGTAGGTGAGGCGAGTATGCGTCGCCTCGGAACTTCCAACAAGATTACGAAGGTAAGTGGCCTGTAGTTACGGGGAAAGCGAAGAGCTGTGAGCAACGCTCACCGCTCGCCGCTCCCTACTTCGCTGCCACGAGAGAATGCGTAATCGCGTGCACTGACAGCGCGATGCGGTTCTGCACGCCCACCTTGCGCATCAACTTGGCGACGTGCGCCTTCACGGTCCGCTCCTCGATTCCCAACTGCGAGCCAATTTCCTTATTGGAGCGGCCGGCCACCAACATTTCCAGGACTTCCTTCTCGCGGTCGGTAAAGGTCACGCGGCCCGCGGGGAAAATCCTGCCTGGCGCCGACGAGACGCGCTCGATGAACATCGAGAGAACACGCCGCG
>DAHUXR010000232.1 GCA_027307045.1 Acidobacteriaceae bacterium | reverse complement strand
AGAAACCCGGGCACGCACCGCCGGTGCGCTCCACTCCGGCCGGTAGGGGTGTGGCCGAGGGAATGGTCCGGCACGCGCCCGCCATCACCGCGGATTGCAGATAAGCCTGTCCGCACATAATTGCTGTCAATGATGCCGCGAGATCGCGCCCTGCCGCCGAGTCGTAGGGCAGCCCAAATGCCATGAGCAACGCGCCCAGGTTGGCATAGCCCAGTCCCAATGGCCGGTAGTCGTGCGAATTCTTGGCGATCGACTCGGTGGGATAACCCGAATTGTCCACCAGGATTTCCATCGCCGTAATGATGACCGACACGGCATGGCGGTAGGCGGGAATATCGAATGTGCCGACAGGGGTGATGAACTTCAGCAGGTTGAAGCTCGCCAGGTTGCATGCTGAGTTGTCGAGGAACATGTATTCGCTGCACGGATTCGACGCGTTGATGCGCGCCGTGTTTTTCGACGTGTGCCAGCGATTGATGGTGGTGTCGAACTGCATGCCCGGATCGCCGCACACCCACGTCGATTCGGCGATCTTGTTCATGATGCTGCGCGCCTTGTGCTTTTCCACCGGCCGATGGTCCTTCACTGAGCGCGTCCAGAAGTCGCCGTCGGCCTCGTACGCACGCATGAATTCGTCGCTCACGCGAACCGAGTTGTTGGCGTTCTGGAAGAAGATCGAGGAATAGGCTTCGGAGTCCGGCCCGGATCCGTCATATCCGGCGCGGATCAGAGCAAAAGCCTTCCTTTCCTCCTTGGCCTTGCACTCGATGAAG
>DAHUXR010000231.1 GCA_027307045.1 Acidobacteriaceae bacterium | reverse complement strand
ATCTGCCAGCCTTCCACCGCCGGGCAGTACTTCCACCTGCTGCGGCGGCAGGCGCTGCGCCATTGGCGCAAGCCGCTGGTGGTGTTCACCCCCAAGAGCATGCTGCGGCATCCAGACGCCTCCTCGCCGGTTAGCGAACTGTCGAAGCCGCAGTTTCTGCCGGTGATTCCCGATACGGAAGTGCAGAACGCCGAGCGCCTGATCCTGTGCACCGGCAAAATCGGGCACGAGCTGCGAGTGGAGCGCAAGCGCCGCAAAGACAGCGCTGCCGCCATCGTTTTCCTGGAGCAGCTTTATCCCTTCCCGGAGGCGGAGCTAGCAGCGGAACTGGAGCGGCACAAATCGGCGCAGGACATCCTGTGGGTGCAGGAAGAGCCGGCCAACATGGGCGCGCTCAGCTTCGTCGTCCCGAAACTCCGCCGCCTGCTGCTCGGCAAGCCCATCCGCTCGATCAAGCGTGCCGCCGCCGCCAGCCCTTCAACCGGCTCCGCCAAAGCACACGAACTCGAGCAGAAAACGCTGTTGACCTTGGCCTTCACCAGCTAAAACCGATTCACCACAGAGACACCGAGGCACAGAGCCATTGCGCAAAATTGCAAAAGCAAAGGCACGGACTTGAAATCCGTGCCTCTGTTCATTGGGCTTTTATGACTGATGTCCTCTGTGACTCTGTGTCTCTGTGGTGAGTCGGTTTTAACGATCCCTCTCTTCCGCTTCCGCCAGCCACCCGCGCTTCAACTTCTCCATCGGAATGCTTGTCAGGTACGGCTTGATATCCAGG
>DAHUXR010000230.1 GCA_027307045.1 Acidobacteriaceae bacterium | reverse complement strand
CCCTTAACATGCCGGTAGACGCCTGCACCGTAAAAGTAGAAGTCGTCAAATATCTCCATGCAAGCGACGAGTGGGCCGTTGCGCACGATAGACGCCTTCATGTCAGAACTGTTCGTCAGGACCGTCCAGCCGCTGATCTTATGAAGATGAGACGGGGACGCGCATGGCGAACATGGTTGGTCGCCGGGTGTGTACGGGAAGCAGACCTCCGGTACCACCCCTTTTTGTTGCATTGCATTCAATGCACGGTCCGGCCACCAGCCATTCTCACAGTTTCGGTTTTCGGCAGCGCCATGACAATAAAACAGGTGGGCTTCGCTCAAATCAATTGGGTCGTCAGGCGAGTTATTCTGAACTCGATAAACTCCCTCGGCAGTGGCACAACAACCGAAAGCGACGCAAGAACCGCAGCGTCGCTGATGGTGAACTGGGGCAACGTAGTTCTTTCCATTATGATTGCGCCAATCATGGGATTCCGGGGGCAGAGCGCGGATGCCTCCCGCAAGCACGCCGGCTTTTGCGGCTTCACTCCGGGATTTCATTGCACCCGCACCTCCGGGTGGCAGGGCCCCGGCGAGCCGAATTCGGTCCGCTCGCGACCATTGGGTGGTAATCTCGTAGTTGCAGGCGAACCAGCTGGCACCACTTTCCTTGATCGCCTGAACCACTGCTTCCAGATTAATGGGCTCGCTAAGTCCGATTGTAGAGCCAGCCATTTGCCGTCCCCCCCTTAAGACTAGTGACATCAGGTTTATGAACGTATCGTTACGTGGCAATCCTTTTTGGCAGCTTCCTTGCGCTTCACACTTCTTTACGATGTTCAATTTGTAACCATCTTGAGCGCCGCCCGTCTAACTGATAA
>DAHUXR010000022.1 GCA_027307045.1 Acidobacteriaceae bacterium | reverse complement strand
CTTTCATGCCCCGCTTTTTTCTCTGTGTTCCCCACGGCATCTGGTAATAGTCGATTCACATGGGCCAGCACTTCCTGCGTCAGTCCCGGCGCAATGCCATGAAGTCCTGCCAGCAACTTCGCCTGCCAGCTGATCACCAACTCCGCGCGATTGGCGCATGTTGCGTTCACAATGTTTTCCGCCGCGCGCCTGGCCGAAATCGATGCCAGTGGATTCGTGCCGCTCACGGCGAACCAGCCGAACTCAGCTTCATGCCTGCCTTTGAATTGCGCGTTCAGGTGTGACCCCGTGCGCATGAGTCCTGGGACCACTGTGAGCACGCGGATACCAAAGCGCTTCAGTTCGGCATGCAGACCTTCAGAAAAGCCGGTCACCGCAAACTTGGCGCACCCATAGGGAATCAGGTGAGGAACGCTCACTTTGCCGCCGATGGAAGAAATGTTCACAACCCTGCCCGCGCCGCGCGCCAGCATCTGCGGCAGCACGGCCAGCGTGGGATGGACCGTTCCCCAGAACATCACGTCCATCGCTTCCTGAAAATCCTTCAACTCCTGGGAAAGGATCGGCCCCACGGAAATCACGCCCGCATTGTTGACCAGAACATCGATCTTTCCCATGTTGCGGGTCACGGAACTGATCAGGTTATCCACTTCCTCCGGCTTGCTCACATCGCAGGGGATAGCGCAAACCACAGCGCCCAGGTCTTCCAGTTGCTGCCGCGCGCGGGCCAACTCTTGTTCATCGCGGGCACAGATTGCGACCTTCGCTCCAAATTGCGCGAACTCTTCCGCCAGCGCCAGCCCAAGTCCTCGTGATCCGCCGGTAATCAGCACCGTCTGCCCGCGCAGCTCGCGCAGGCGATGCTCGCGAAGCCGCTTTAATCCGCTCCGAGCGGCCAACACTGCTCCCAAACCCGCCGCGGCCCCCGCCATGAGCGTACCTGCGGCCGCGCCGCCAATGATTGCTTTTGTCCGATTCTTCATAGCTCTGTCCTGTCAGGCCTTTTCAGCTTGCAATTTGCAATTCGGGTTTCCACGCGAGATCGGGAACGCTTATCCTGAGTTTTTCCCCCAGGGCAAGAAAACGCTCCTGCCACCGGCGCGATGCCGGATCGTCTTTGCGCGCGATCTCAGGGAAGACTTTATCCAGAATGGAGTAATAAATGTTTTGCGCGTGCCAGCAATCTACGGAAAACGGCATCATGGGATAAAGGCTGGTCAGCGCATTGGCGCGTTCCAGTGTTTCACTTTCCTGCGGGTCCTGCTGCAAGCGCCGTAAAATCCGCGTCAGGCTGTTTCCGGCCGCATATCTGGCGCCGGCTTCGTCCACCTGCACGCCTTCGCGCTTGACCATTTCCATGAGCATGGCAATCCGGACAAAATCCACCGGATCGGTTTCAAACGTGTGTTTGAGGTCGCTGTTGAGGACAAATTCCGCGGTGAAGCGCAAGACGTCCGGGACAGGCTGGCCCATTTCTTTCAGGAAGCGCATGAGCGATCCATGCTTTTCATAAATCTGGTGATAATTGGCTTCGGCATCTCCCAGCGTGCGGGAAAGAACAATATCCAGGATCCTTTTTTGCTCGTCCTTGAACAAAGCTCTGAAAGAATACGGCATGCCGTCAAAGTGCTCGTCCAGCAGGCGCAGCAGTTCGCCAAAATCGCCGCTGGAAAAAGCGGCCATGCTCTCAGCCACCAGCATTTCGTAATCTTCCTTCTTATCAAGCTCGCGAACGCCCGCGTGCAATACCTGCTCGCCCAGATATACGGCGGCAAACCTCAACTCGCGCGATTCACGGGTGATGCGCGAGGTTACGCGGGCAATTCCCAGCGCCAGCCGCGCGGTCCCGGCTTCGGCGTGGCGATAGTCCACGCTCTTGATTGAATAGCAGTACTGCGGCACGATGTGGTCGCCGTTAAACATTGAGCTGATGGCAAAATGCGCCCCCACCTTGCACAGATCGACAAATGCCGGCGCCACCCAGCGGTTATAGATCGCCGCGCCATCGCCCAGTTCAGGCAAGTTGCTTTTAGCAAGGGCAAGCCGCCGCAGAAATTCCGGCTCCGCGTCCACATTGCCGGTCTCTCGTGCCAGTTGGATCACTCGGCCGGCATATTGCAGTACCTGCATGGTTTCAATGCCGCTCAGCTCGTCAAAGAACCATCCACAGCTGGTGTACATAAGCATGGCATGGCGCTGCATTTCCAGCAGCTTGAGAGCATCAACAGTCTCAGCAGGCTTCAACTGGTGGCTGGAGTGCTTTTCAAAAAACAACCAGAGTGAATCCGACGAGCGGTCCAACACTACATCTATATAGTCATTGCGGGCGGCCCAGGGATCGTGCAGCATTGCGCCCGCTTTGCTCTCAAACAATTCAGTAACGCAATCGCGCAGGTAATCCAATGCGGAACGCAGTGGCCCGCGCCATTGCTGGTTCCAGCCCGCTCGTCCGGAATTGCAGCCGCAATCGCTGCGCCAGCGTTCCACGCCGTGGGCGCAGCTCCATGAAGTGTTTTCAATAATCTGGACTTCATGCGTCGGCGGATACATCTCCAGGAACTCGCCGTAATTGGTAAGGCGCAGCCCAGGATCAGCCTCAATCCGGTCCAGCGCATAGGCCAGCGCCATATCTCCATGCCGATGATGGTGGCCATACGTCTCGCCGTCAGTGGCAATATGCATGAGCTGCGGCCAGTCGCGACGGTCAGAGAAGCCGCTCTTCAGCCGGTCCGCAAACTCCTCTCCGCTGTTCAAGAGCTGCTCAAACGCCACGGCGCGGGAAATGGGGCCGTCATAAAAGAAGAGATTGATTCTTTTGCCTGAAGGCAGCTTGGCCAGATAAGCGCGTGTTGGATCAATGCGTGCGCCGCTTACGTCTTTCCAGCTGCGGCCACCGATCTTGCGCACACGGCCCGCCTGGTGCGGCGCCAGGATCGTGAATTGAATGCCCTGTTCGGCCAGTGTTTCAAGCGTTGCGACATCGACTGCGGCTTCCGCCAACCACATGCCTTCCGGTGTGCGGTCAAAGCGGTGTTCAAAATCGCGGATGCCCCAGATTACCTGGGTCATCTTGTCACGCGAGTTGGCCAAAGGCAGGATCATGTGGTTGTAAGCCTGCGCCAGCGCCGATCCATGGCCGGAAAATCTTTCCTGGCTTACCTTGTCCGATTCAAGAATGGATTCGTACGTCTCGGGAGAATTGTCTTCAAGCCATTTGAGCAGGGTGGGCCCGAAGTTTGAGCTGATGCGCGAGTAGTTGTTTACGATGCGCCGGATATACCCGGCTTCGTCAAGAATGCGCGAAGCACCGTTGGGAGCGTAGCACTCCGCGGTGATGCGCTCATTCCAGTCATGATAAGGATAAGCGGAGTCCTGGCGCTCAACCGCTTCCAGCCATGGATTTTCCCGTGGCGGTTGATAAAAATGAGCGTGAATGCAGATACAGCGTTCCATTGAGAGGCCGGCCATGCCTGTGTGCTGCAAAGAACATTACCCCGACACTAGGATGTGAAACGGTGGCCGGGTGGTGCCTGCCAGACAGGTAAATTGGGGTGAAATTCAAAAGAGGCCCGACCTCTAAAAGGGTTAAAATATGTTCAGGGAACCATGACCCGCGAAGAACATGAACGGCTGTATGCGTTGGTGCAGAACCCGCCGCCGGGCAGCAAAATGGAAGCGGCCAAGGTGTATGGCGTGGATCTGACGCTGAATTTATGCAGCCTGACGCGCACTCCGGCCGAGCGGGTCCGCGAAATGGAAGCCGCATTGAAATTCGCGGAGGAATTGCGTCGAGCGGCGGCTCACCCTGATCGATGATCAACTTTGAGGCTACTCTCAAGGCGCTTTCGGAACGCGGCGTTAACTTCGTCGTGATTGGCGGCTATGCCGCGACTCTTCATGGTTCAGCGTATCTCACACGGGACCTCGACATCTGTTACGAGCGCACGCCGGAAAACATGGAGCGGCTGGTGGCCGCGCTCAGGCCTTATCATCCGCGCCTGCGCGGCGCTCCAGAAGGACTGCCTTTTCTTTTTGACGTGCAAACGCTTTCTAATGGCATGAACTTCACTCTTGCAACTGACTTAGGCGACATCGATTTGCTTGGTCACCTGTCCGGTCTGGGCGAGTTCCCGGCTGTCGCACTCGACGCCATCTCCATGCCGCTGTTTGGCGGCGAGTATCGAGTGGCTTCTCTCGATTCCCTCATCCGTTCGAAAAGGGCCGCTGGCAGGAACAAAGACCTGAATGTCCTGCCGGAACTGGAGGCGCTAAAAGAAATGCAAGCGCCAAAAGAACAAATGGACCCGCCGCAGGACTAACCGCAAAATTGGCCATCGGCCGGGACGGCGCTTATCGATGTGCGATTGTGCCCGCTCCCGTCCAAAGAAGGCAACACCTCTGCTCAACGTGAGTACCTGCATGCCCAAACCGGCAGCAGCTCTCTCTGTGCGCTCTGGCCTTCGGCATGCATGGATATCAGGCAATCTGTTCCATATCCGGTTCCCCTTATGGCCAGAACATCCCAAGGAATTGAGGTATAGGAAATGCCTGCTTCTTATTTGCGAAAGTATTGCTTCGGACTAGCGGTTATCACAGTTTTAGCGTCGGTATGCCAAGGGCGCACGCTCAGGTCTGGGTCGGTTCAACCGGGACAGTAGATCCCAACAGCACAACCTTGGTGAAATATATCAATGGACGAGTCGAGCTGCGCAATGATGCGCCGGTTGGCTCTGTAGCTTTCATTCGTTATAACGTCCTTCCGGTGCGCGATCTCGCTACGGAGCTTAACAGTGCGGAATACCGCGTCTTTGACGCGCGTTTTCTCGATGATGGCGCGGGGCGCGTTTTCCTCTCGCTGATTCAACAAAACCTGAGCACCGGCGCAGTAACTACCTTGATGACTTTCGAATAGCAATGCTTCTACCCCAAGCGCCTCATACCAGCGGGGAAATACGCCGGGTAATCCCACGTTCAATTTCATCTGGGCCGATTCTGAGGGCTTTGGTCCCTCTGATAATGTCTATTACGTGGAAGCGCAACTCAGCCGCAGTGCAGCTGGAGGGCAGGCCGGACTGGCGGGATTTTCCATCAAGAAGATCGTTCCGTAGCTGAAACATATTCCAAAGACATTCACTAAATACTGTCGTCGTGAATCCAAACGGCTCCTCGATTCGAGCGAGGGGCCGCTTTTTCTGAACGCGACTCGGTCGATGCAATACTTTCGTGATCTCCCGCGGCAAGTCTGAAAAAATCACAGAACTTCTCGGGCGATTTACTGATTTTTTGGGACGCTAAAAATATTTTTTGCATTTGCCCGGCATGGGGTAGCTGAAATGCGCAACTCTTGTTTATAATCATCCGTTTTCGTCAGTGATTCAGATCACGGATGAATGTGAGGCTTCCGCTTCGCGCAGAGTAACCTTCGCGACGGTGTTCACGGACAAAATTTTATTCAATGGCACAGATCTTTCACCGCAGTGCAAATACTCTGGCCCGCGCCAGCATCCTGGGAGTAGTGCTCCTGCTCTCGGCTGTGGGCGCGGCCGTCTTGAAACTCCAGCGCTCGCCTTATGTTACGGCGCAGCATATCGCGCCGGAACAGCCAGTGCCTTTCAGCCATCAGCACCACGCGGCCGGTCTCGGGCTGGATTGCCGGTATTGCCACACCTCAGTGGAGGATTCGAGTTTTGCCGGAATTCCTCCCACCAAAACCTGCATGAACTGCCACGCGCAGATATGGACGAACGCTCCCATGCTGGCGCCGGTGCGCTATAGCTTCTCCAGCGGCCAGTCACTGCAATGGACGCGTGTGCACGATCTGCCGGATTTTGTATATTTCAATCACAGCATTCACATAAATAAGGGCGTGGGTTGTTACAGTTGCCACGGCCAGGTGGATGCAATGCCGTTGATGTACGAGGAAAACACGCTCCAGATGGAGTGGTGCCTGGACTGCCATCGTCAGCCGGAAAAGTTCCTGCGGCCTAAGAGTGAAGTTTTCAACATGAAGTATCAACAGCCAACTCCGGAAGCGCCGGTTGCAGTAATGATTGCCGGGAAGAAAGAATCTTTTACTGATCAGTTGGCTCTTGGTTCGGCGTTACGGAATGAATATCACCTGCGCACGCAGCAGGACATAACCAGTTGCTCCACCTGCCACCGATAGGGTGGAAACAAATGGAAACGAATGTCTAATAACAGCGATATAAAACCTAATCTGATTTCTGCCAGTGAGATCAAGCCGGCCAGCATGGATCTGGAAGCCGTGCGCAAAAAGCTGGCCGATGCCAAAGGCCCAAAGTACTGGCGTACTTTAGAGGAGCTTGCGGACCAGGAAGCGTTCGGCGAACTGCTGCAGCGCGAATTTCCGCGCCAGGCCTCAGAATGGGTCGATCCCGTTTCGCGCCGCAGCTTCCTCAAACTGGCCGGCGCATCCATGGCGTTGGCTGGACTGGCCGGCTGCACGCGGCAGCCTTTGGAACAGATCCTGCCTTATGTCCGGCAGCCGGAAGAGCTGATTCCCGGCAAGCCAATTTTTTATGCCACAGCCATGCCTTTTCATGGTCATGCGCTGCCGCTGCTGGTGGAAACGCACGAATTTCGCCCCACCAAGATTGAAGGCAATCCGCTGCATGCAGCCAGCCTGGGCGCCACGGACCTTTTTGCCCAGGCCTCCATCCTGAATCTTTATGATCCTGACCGCTCTACCACGCTGACCAATATGGGCGAACTGCGCTCATGGGGCGACTTCGCCATGGCGGTCAACAGCAGGATCAACGATAAGGATGGTCTTAAGGCGACCCAGGGTGCGGGGTTGCGCTTCCTTACCGGCGCTATGACTTCGCCGACCTTTGGCTGGCAGATGAAGGCTGTACAGCAGGCTTTCCCGCAGTCGAAGTGGCATCGCTGGGACCCGGTCAATCGCGATAATATGCGCGCCGGTTCCAAGCTGGCCTTCGGCGGATATTACGATCCGGTTTACAAATTTGAAAACGCCGCAGTCGTGGTTTCGCTGGATGCCGACTTCCTCTCCGGAGAGTGGTTCCCGGGCTTTGTCCGCTATTCGCGCGATTTCATGCGCGGACGTAAGCTCGAAAATGGCGCTCAGATGAACCGCCTTTATGTCGCGGAGAGTTCGCCTTCCACTACCGGCGCCAAGGCCGACCATCGATTAGTGTTGCGCCCGTCAGAAGTAGAGACGGTTGCGCGCGCATTGGCGGCAAAAGTTGGCGCAGGCGGAGCGGCAGGCAATCTAAATGCCGACCAGCAAAAGTTCGTTGATGCCGTGGCCGCAGACCTGACAGAGCACAAAGGCAAGTGCCTTGTGGTTCCCGGTGAGTTCCAGTCACCCGCGGTCTATGCGCTGGCGCAGGCTATGAACGGCGCGTTGGGCAATGTCGGCCAGACGGTCACATACATTGATCCCATTGAATTGGATGCGGTGGAGCACGGGCAATCCATTAAAGAATTGATTGCCGACATGAACGCCGGCAAAGTGGATACGCTGGTAATCATTGGCGGCAATCCCGTGTATAACGCGCCGGTCGATCTCGATTTTGCCGCCGCGGTACAGAAGGCCAAACTCCGCATACAGTTCTCCAATTACAAAAACGAGACTACCGACTACATGCACTGGCATGTGCCGGAAGCGCACTATCTGGAAGCCTGGAGCGATGCGCGATCCTATGACGGCACGGTTAGCGTAATTCAGCCTATGATCATGCCGCTTTATGACGGCAGAAACTGTCATGAGGCGCTGGCGATGTTTACCGACCAGCCGGGCACGGGATCGCATGATCTGGTGCAGACTTACTGGAAATCGCAGCACCCCACAGCCGATTTCGAGAGTTTCTGGCGGACATCAGTCCATGACGGTTTTGTGGCCAACACCGCTTCGCCTGCCAGGCAGGTCAGCGCCAAGCTTGGAGCTTTGCCCGCTCCGGCTGCTTCCGCCGATGGGATCGAGGTCGCGTTCCGCCCCGATCCAACTATTTACGATGGCAGCTTTATCAATAATGCCTGGCTTCAGGAGACACCCAAGCCGCTGAGCCGCAATACATGGGACAACGTTGCCATGATTAGTCCCAAAATGGCGGCGGACTGGAAGCTGAATCAGCTCAAGGACGACAATGACCATCAGTCGGACGCGCAAAGGATTATTGAAATTGTTTTCCCCGACGGCCGCAAAGTAGAGGCTCCTTACTGGCCGCAGCCGGGCCATCCTGACAATGCGGTCACGCTTTTTGTGGGCTATGGCCAATCCAGGGCCGGGCGCGTAGGGACCGGCACGGGCTACAACGCTTACAAAGTTCGTCCTAGTAGTACGCAGTACATTGCCGGCGGCGCGAAGATTAATGTCACAAACCGGTACTGGGACATCGCCGTGACGCAGGGCCATTTCAGCATGGACGATCGAGAGCCGGTCAAAGTGGCCACTCTGGAAGAGTTCGTGAAAAACCCGCGGTTTGCCCATGAAAATCCAGAGGAAGAGCCGAAAGATACGCCGCAAAGGGAAGAGACTCTTTATCCTGACTACCGGGAAAAGGGCTGGTACGCGAAGTACGCCTGGGGCATGTCGATTGACCTGAATTCCTGTGTGGGCTGCCAGGCTTGTGCGGTGGCCTGCCAGGCGGAGAATAACATCTCCGTGGTGGGCAAGGAGCAGGTACAGCGTGGCCGTGAGATGCAATGGATCCGCATTGACTCGTACTATGAAGGCGATCCGGCCAATCCAAGCGTCTACTTTCAGCCGGTTCCATGCATGCAATGCGAAGATGCGCCGTGCGAACCGGTTTGTCCCGTGGGCGCCACCACGCACTCCACTGAAGGCCTGAATGACATGGTGTATAACCGCTGCGTGGGTACGCGCTATTGTTCCAACAACTGTCCCTACAAGGTTCGCCGTTTCAACTTTTTCCTCTTCAGCAATATGCCCGGCACGGATTGGGACACTCCGAGCCTGAAGCTTGGCCGCAACCCTGACGTTACGGTCCGCAGCCGCGGCGTGATGGAAAAATGCACCTACTGCGTGCAGCGCATCACCCAGGCCCGCATCGCTTCAGAAAAAGAAGACCGCGACATACGGGAAGGCGAAATCAAGACGGCTTGCCAGCAGGTCTGTCCCACCGGGGCAATTACATTCGGTGATATCAATAACAAGAACAGCGCCGTGGCAAAGTTAAAGAGCAGTCCGCGCAAGTATGATCTGCTGGCGGAATTGAATACGCGTCCGCGCACCACGTATATGGCGGCGGTGCGAAACCCCAACCCCAAACTAGCGTCTGGCACGGAGAACACATAAGAGATGGCTGCACCAGACATTCTGCCGCCTAAAGGTGTAAGGCCGCCCATCATCGGGCCCGGCCAGACCTTCGGCACCATAACGGACCGCATTGCCGGGATTGTGCTCACCAAGCACACCCCAATCTTCTGGGTGGCCATTGTGGCCATTTCCCTGGCGCTTTTCGGTATGCTGCAAACCGCGGTCGGCTACCTGCTCGTGAAAGGCGTCGGCATCTGGGGCATCACCATCCCAATCGGATGGGGCTTTGCCATCGTGAACTTTGTGTGGTGGATCGGTATCGGCCACGCCGGTACGCTGATCTCCGCAATTCTGTTGCTGTTCAAGCAGACTTGGCGAACTTCAATCAACCGCTTTGCTGAAGCCATGACGATTTTTGCCGTTATGCAGGCCGGCCTCTTTCCGCTGATTCACACGGGACGTCCATGGCTGGCAGCCTATTGGCTGTTTCCCATTCCACTCACCATGGGCGTCTGGCCCCAGTTCCGCAGTCCCCTGATCTGGGACGTGTTCGCCGTCTCCACGTATTTCACCGCATCGTTCCTGTTCTGGGGTATTGGACTTATCCCCGATTTTGCTACGCTGCGCGATTCAGCCAAGACCCTGGTTGTCCGGCGCATCTATGGCATGCTGGCGATGGGTTGGCGCGGATCGGCCAAGCACTGGAACCGCTATGAGACGGCCTACATGCTTCTGGCCGGCCTTTGTACCCCGCTGGTTCTCTCAGTGCATAGCGTGGTGTCCCTGGATTTCGCGGTGTCTGTTGTGCCGGGATGGCACACCACGTTCTTCCCGCCATACTTCGTCGCGGGCGCCATCTATTCCGGTTTCGCCATGGTGCTGATGCTGGCGATTCCGTTCCGCTATCTCTATGGCATGCAGGATTTCATCACCCTGCGCCACCTTCAGAACTGCGGCAAGCTGATGCTGGCCACCGGCCAAATTGTCGCTTATTCCTACGCCATGGAAATGTTTATCGGCTGGTACAGCCATGACAAGTACGAATTGGCCATGGTGAATAACCGGCTGCACGGGCCGTACTCGCACTATTACTACATGCTGATCCTCTGCAACATCCTCATACCGCAATCGCTGTGGCTGAACAAGGTTCGTTCCACGCCGTGGATGCTTTTCCTGGTAGCCGTGGTGGTGAATACCGGTATGTGGCTTGAGCGATTTGTCATTGTTGTCATGAGCCTCCAGCGCGATTTCATTCCCAGTTCGTGGGGCATGTACTGGTTTACGAAGTGGGACATGATGATTTTCATTGGGACCATGGGGTTCTTTACCTTGCTCTTCTTTATCTTTATCCGGCTTATGCCGGCCATTTCCATCTTTGAAATGCGGAACCTGATTCCGCAGGCGAAGGTGAAAGAATAATGACAGCTTCAGCTATTTACGGACTAATGGCGGAATTTGAAACGCCTACGGAACTGGTGGAAGCGGCCAAGGGCGCCTATGCCGCCGGCTATCGCAAAATGGATGCGTACACTCCATATCCGCTGGAAGAAGCCGCGGAAGCCATCGGCGCGCACCACAACCGCGTTTCGCTGGTCGTCCTTGTCGGCGCCATGCTCGGAATGGTTGGCGGATATTCGCTGGAATACTGGGTTTCGGCCGTCGCTTATCCGATCAATGTCGGCGGCAAGCCGTTCCATTCCTGGCCTGCGTTCATCCCGGTTACTTTTGAATGCGCGGTGCTGGGCGCATGCCTGGCCGCTGTGTTTGGCATGCTGGCACTAAACGGCCTTCCGCAGCCGTATCACCCAGTATTTAATGCACCGAACTTTGTGCGCGCCAGCCGCGACCGCTTCTTCTTGTGTATTGAGTCTCAGGACCCCCGGTTCAGCCCGTCTGACACGCGCAAATTGCTGGAAAGTTATAAGCCGGAAGAGATCACGGAGGTGCCGTATTAATCGTCCGGCACAAATCCGCATTGCATGGCTGTTGTTTGCGGCGGCAGGGATGGCTGTTCTTGCCGGATGCCGGCAGGACATGCACAACCAGCCCAAATTTATTCCGCTTAGATCCAGCGAGTTCTATTCTGATCGCAGATCGGCGCGCTATCCCGTTCCCGGAACCATCTCGCGCACCGTTTCCGGCGACTTGGCAAACTGCTCCAACAATGCCTCGCCGGAATGTCAGGAAAGCGTGATTGTGGACAAGGAACAACTCGATCCCAACAGTTATTACCTGACCGGCAAACGCGGGAACGTTTACGGCAACGATCTGCCCGGCGATCTGCCGTTCAAGACGGATACTCCGGACGGACGGCAGAACATACTGGCCCGCGGCCAGGAACGCTACACTATCTATTGCACTCCCTGCCATTCGCAGTTGGGTGATGGAAACGGCATGATCGTGCAGCGCGGCTTCAAGCGTCCGCCGTCTTTCCATGTGCAGCGGCTCAAGAACGCGCCGCTCGGCTGGTTTTATGATGTCATCAGCAACGGTTTTGGCGGCATGCCCGACTACGCCGCCCAGATAAAACCTGCTGATCGCTGGGCCATTGCCGCATATATTCGTGCGCTGCAACTCAGCCAGAACGCAAGTGAAACGGACGTCGCGGCTGCCGATCGAGACCAGTTGAGCAAGCCGGCAGAACAAGGAATTACCATTCCAGATACTTCTATAATTTCGCCCGCCGTAACGACCCCGGTAACGCCGGTGCCTGATACGCAGCCAAAGGGGAACAAGCGATGAGCCAGACCCTGGTGCGTGTTACTCCTAAAGATTTTGCTCCTCCGTCCGTCATTGACCGGATGCGTTCTCGCTCTCTGGTTATCGGCGTGGTTTTCAGTGTGCTGACGCTCGGATTGACGCTCGGCTTTGGCCAGTGGGATTTGTTCCTGCGTTCATGGTTGTTCTCTTTCATGTTCTGGCTGGGGCTCACCCTCGGCTCGCTGACGCTACTCATGTTGCAATACACCAGCGGCGGAAATTGGGGCCGTCTGGGACGCCGCATTTGGGAAGCCGGAGCGGCCAACTGGTGGCTGATGTTCCTGTTCTGGCTGCCGATTGCGATCGGCGTGAAGCATCTTTATCCCTGGGCCAAAGTGCCGCAGGACCCCGCGAAGCTGGCAGAGTTCATGGCGCACTATGGCGCTGACAAGATTCACTACTATCTCAATGTTCCGTTTTTCTGGTTCCGTGGGCTGTTCTATTTCGCCGGCTGGGGAATTCTTTGCTATTTCCTTAAGCGCTGGTCGGTCCGCGAAGAAGCAGGGACGACCACTCCCGCTCAGTTTGTATTCATCCAGAACCTGAGCGGTTTCGGAATCGTATTTTACGGCGCCACGATCACCTTTGGCTCCATTGACTGGACCATGTCGCTTTATCCTGAATGGTGGTCAACGGTCTGGGGCATGCTATTCATGGTCGGCCAGGTGCTTACCACGTTCTGCTTTACCATCTGGCTGTTCACGCGTCTTTCGGAGATTGAGCCAGTCTCGCGTATTTTCAAAATCGATTACCTGCATGATTTTGGCAAACTCATGTTTGCATTTGTCGTGCTGTGGGCTTATCTCTCCTTCTCGCAGTGGCTGATTATCTGGTCCGGCAACATGCTCTCGGAAATCCGCTGGTACATCATGCGGCTGCAGCACGGCTGGCAATATTTTGGGACGATCCTGATATTTGTCCATTTTGTGTTCCCCTTTGCGCTGCTGCTTTCCCGCAACAACAAGCGCAGCCGGCAGCGGATTGTCGCTATTGCTTTCCTGTTGCTGTTCATGCGGCTGGTCGACCTGTTCTGGCTGACCGCGCCGAATTTTTATCCCGGAACGGACGCCGGCCTGAACAATTTCCACCTGCTCGATGCGGCGATGTACGTGATCTGCCCCATCGCGATGGGCGGAATCTGGCTGTTCTTCTTTTATCTGCAGTTGAGCAAGCGTTCGCTCATGCCGGTAAATGATCCTGGTTTTGTCGAAATGCTGGAATCGAAACATGGATAAAAACAAATTTGAAACTCAATCCGGCGGGCACATCAAGGAAGGCCACCAGGAAAGCGACATAAACGTTAAGGGCGTGGTGTGGTCGGGAGTGATTCTGGCCGTGGGTGGTTTGCTGGCGTTCGTCCTCATGATCGTGATGATCCGCTTCCTGGAAAGATGGGAACGCGACCACGAAGCCAAACTCACGCCCATGGAGCAGCAATTGCAGCAGGAGCGTGAAACGCCGAAAGAAGGCCTGGGCAAAGTTGTGCCAACCAATGAAGGCGAAATCAAGCCTGCTCCTGACTGGTATGGACGCGGCAAAATAGAAGATCATCTCAGCCGCACCATTAAAGCTCCTCGCCTGCAATATGACGATGAGCACGATATGCAGATTTTCCGTGGCTCAGAAGAGAAGTGGCTCAGTTCCACGGGCAAGTCACCCGATGGAAGTATTCATATCCCGGTAAGCCGCGCCATGGAAATTCTGGCGCAGCGCGGTTTGCCGCAAGTGAGCGGGCCATTTCAGCCCGCAAATGTGGGAGCGCCCAGCGCCGCATATCCCTCCGGGGCCGCTGATAACGGCCAACCGGCGGGTCGCGCGACGCCCACAGCAGGAGTAAAGAAGTGAAATACGGCAGTACAATTCGGAAGGCGCTGGCTGTGATTACGATTGCAGCTTGCGCTTCGGTTTCAGCGTGGTCTCAGGCTGCGCCCAAGCTTCAACCGGGCGAATCCGTTCCCAACACGAAGCCTTCGATTCTCGATCAGGTTGGGCTTGACCAGCGCCTGAACCAGCAAGTCCCGCTTGATCTCGCTTTCAACGACGAGCACGGCCAGGCAATCCAGTTGCAGCAATACTTTGGGCAGAAGCCTGTAATTTTGATGCTGGTGTATTTCCAGTGCCCCATGCTGTGCACGCAAGTCTTGAGTGGCTTCACCGGCGCAATGCTTGGAATTCGCAAGTTTGATATTGGCCGCGAATTTAATGTCATAACGGTAAGCATTGACCCGCGTGACAAGCCGTCAGACGCTGTTGCCATGAAGGATCGATATATCAAGCGCTACCGGCGCCCAGGCGCCGCTGAAGGCTGGCATTTCCTGACGGGCAGGAAAGATCAGATCGATGCTCTGGCGCAGGCTGTCGGTTTCCGCTACGCGTGGGACCCGGAGATCCAGCAGTACGCGCATGCCAGCGGCATTATGCTGCTTACGCCACAGGGACGCGTGGCCCAGTACTATTACGGAATCGAATACTCCCCGCGCGATATTCAGCTCGGGTTGGTGGAAGCGTCAAAAGGCAAGATCGGGAACGTCGTGGACCAGGTCCTTCTCTATTGCTACCACTATGATCCCCGGCAAGGCCGGTACGGCGCTGCCATTTTCAATGTTTTGCGCTTGAGCGCCCTCGCCACGGTTCTGGCGCTGGGTGGTTTCATGTTAATCATGTTTCGCCGCGATTCGCTCGCTGCCCATAAGGGCCGCTTAACCAGGACAGCCGAATAGATGCAACTGAACTTTCCCATTTTTCCGGAGCAGGCCTCGAGCATGGCGGGGCAGGTGGACGCGCTCTACCTGTTCCTGGTGTTGATTACCACGTTTTTCTCGCTGCTCATCGCCATTCTGATCCTCTACTTCGCCATCAAGTACCGGAGAACGCCGGGGCGGCAGGCGGAACAGATCCATGGCTCCACTCTGCTGGAGATCGTGTGGACGGTAATTCCGCTCGGTATCTCAATGGTCATTTTCGTCTGGGGCGCGGTCATTTATTACCACATGGAACGCCCACCGGCGAACCCACTGGAGATTTACGGCGTGGGCAAGCAGTGGATGTGGAAGTTCCAGCATCCGGGTGGCCAGCGTGAAATCAATACGCTGCATGTACCCACCGGACGCGACGTGAAAGTTACCTTGATTTCACAGGACGTAATTCACAGCTTTTTTGTTCCTGCATTCCGCGTGAAGCAGGACGTGCTGCCGAACCGTTACGTTTTCACCTGGTTCAAAGCCACGCAGCCGGGGACCTATCACCTGTTCTGCTCGCAATACTGCGGCACCAAGCATTCAGGCATGGTGGGTCAGGTAGTTGTGATGACGCCGGAAGATTACGCCAGCTGGCTGGCCAGCGGTAAAGCTGAAGGATCGCTGGCGTCGCTGGGTGAAAAAGCGTTCCAGCAATATGGCTGTACAACGTGCCACCGGCCCGATTCAGGCGCGCGCGGCCCGAATCTTGAAGGCGTTTATGGCCGTCCGATCCGCCTTACTGATAACCGCGTGGTGCTGGCGGACGACAATTACATTCGCGAATCGATTCTGGAACCGAACGCCAAGGTCGTTTCCGGCTTCCAATCCATCATGCCAACGTTCCGCGGCGTGGTGAGTGAAGATGAAATCATCGCCATCACTGAATACATCAAGCACCTGTCGCCACAACAAGCGAACCCGCTGAATAATCGCTCCACGCCTACGGAAATCCGTGACAGTGAAGTGCCAAACATTCAGCAGCAAAATAAGCAACAGAACCAGCAACAACCGGCGCAGCAAACCCCGCAGGGAAAGAGGCCTGCGAATCCATCTGGGAAGAAACCATGAGTACCGCAACAGCGATCGTTAAGCCGGTAATGCCCGAAAGGCATTTCCTGAACGACAATTACGGAATCAGATCGTGGCTGCTGACCAAGGACCACAAGCGGATCGCGATTCTGTACCTGTTTTCCATTACGTTCTTCTTCCTCATTGGTGGCGTGTTTGCATCGCTGATCCGGTTGCACCTGCTCACCCCAAACGGAGAGCTATTCGAGGCTGATACCTACAACAAATTGTTCACCATGCACGGCGTGAACATGGTCTTCTTTTTCCTGATCCCATCGGTCCCCGCGGTGCTGGGCAATTTCCTGGTGCCGATTATGGTGGGCACCAAGGATCTCGCCTTCCCCAAGATCAACCTGCTGAGCTGGTATCTGTACATGGCTGGCGGCACATTTTCCATGGCTGCCATGGTTTCCGGCGGAGTGGATTCCGGATGGACTTTCTACGCTCCGCTCAGCTCCGGCTATTTGAAGACACACGTCATTATGCTGGCCGTGGGCGTAATCATCGCCGGGTTTTCTTCGATCTTTACCGGCCTGAACTTCATTGTTACCGTCCACCGCATGCGCGCTCCCGGCATGACCTGGGGCCGGCTGCCGCTTTTTGTATGGTCGAACTACGCAGCCAGCCTTATCATGATTCTGGGAACCCCGGTGATTGCGATCACGCTGATTCTGTTGGCGCTGGAACGCGGCTTCCACATCGGAATTTTCGATCCAAAACTGGGCGGCGATCCAGTGCTGTTCCAGCACATGTTCTGGTTTTACTCGCATCCCGCCGTCTACATCATGATTCTGCCCGGCATGGGCGTAATCAGCGAAATCGTTCCCTGTTTTTCCCGCAAGCGCGTTTTTGGATACTCCTTCGTGGCGTTCTCCAGTGTCGCCATCGCGGTTTTCGGATTTGTGGTGTGGGCGCATCACATGTTCGTGGCGGGTATCTCGGTTTATTCTGCGCTGGTCTTCTCGTTACTCAGTTATGCAGTGGCGATACCTTCAGCGGTGAAGGTCTTTAACTGGACTGCCACCATGTACAAGGGCTCAATCGAGATGAGTACCCCGATGCTTTACGCAATGGCGTTCATCGGCCTGTTTACCATCGGCGGATTGACCGGACTGTTTCTGGCCGCGCTGGGGTTGGACATCCATATCCATGACACCTACTTTGTCATTGCGCATTTCCACTATGTCATGGTGGGCGGCATGGTTACGGCTTATCTGGGCGGATTGCATTTCTGGTGGCCCAAAATAACGGGACGAATGTATCCTGAAGCGCCGGCCAAGCTGGCTGCGCTGATCACGTTCATCGGATTCAATCTCACCTTCTTCCCGCAGTTCATTCTTGGATATATGGGGATGCCGCGCCGCTATTGGGCTTATCCGCCTGAGTTCCAGGTGCTCAACGTGCTATCAAGCGCTGGCGCTTCAGTGCTGGCCGTCGGCTTTCTGCTGCCGCTCCTGTACTTTGCATGGTCGCTGAAGTATGGAGAGGTCGCTGGCAACAATCCATGGCAGGCCACAGGTCTGGAGTGGGAAACCAGCTCGCCGCCGCCAACGCACAATTTCCACGAGATCCCGATCGTCACCAAAGATCCGTATGCCTACGGAGAAGATGCGGAGGTCACCGTTGTCCACTAGCCAGACAACCACTACCGATCATCATCCGGCGCTGGCGCACCAGTTTGACAGCATGGAGCAACAGCAGGAAGCTTCCACATTCGGAATGTGGGTTTTCCTGCTTACTGAACTCATGATGTTCGGCGGGCTGTTTACCGCCTACCTGATCTATCGCCTCAAATACTATCCCGCCTTCGTCGCTGGCAGCACCAGCATCAGCGTCTCTTGGGGATTCGCCAACACGCTCGTCCTGATCGCCAGCAGCTTTACCATGGCAATGACGGTTTGGGCGGCGCAAAACGGCAAGCGCAAAACGCAGGTCTGGCTGCTTCTGGCCACCATGGTTCTGGGCACGGCGTTCCTTGGCGTAAAAGCTAAGGAGTATTACGACAAATGGGACGAGTGTCACATCCCCGGCCACGTGATCGGTAAAGGTTTCAACGCCTGGGGCGGATGCAGCGCCACGGACAAATCGCTGGGCAATATCGCGGAGGAAATCCGGGATCCGAAAGCCCACGGGAATCCAAACGTCACTGAAGTTTCAGCCGAGCAGACAGCCAAACGGACAGAGATTTTCTTCTCCTTCTACTTTGCCATGACCGGCCTGCACGCATTTCACATGGTGATTGGCCTGGGTTTACTGGCATGGCTCACCTTGCGGGCCCGAAGTGGAGAGTTTGGCCCGGCCTACTACACGCCCATTGAACTGGGCGGCCTGTATTGGCACTTTGTCGATATTGTGTGGATTTTCCTGTTCCCGCTGCTGTATTTGATTAGCCGGCATCAACACGGAGTTTAAGGACCAGAAACGAACATGTCTGAACATTCACATCCCACTCCCGGTCTTTACGTTGTGATTCTGCTCGCCCTGGTGGTAGGCACATGCCTTACCTGGGGCATTGCTTTTGTTGATTTGGGAAAATGGAATCCGGTAGTCGCGCTGACGATCGCTGTCATCAAAGCGGTCTTGGTCGTTCTTTTCTTTATGCACGTTCATTACAGCAGTAAGCTTACCAAGGTCACGATTTCCGCTGGCGTCTTCTGGCTCATGATCATGATCACCATGAGCCTGAGCGATTATCTGACGCGGACTTTCCTGCCGCAATAGCTTTTCTGTCCTGAGCAAAGCGAGGGAACCCTAAAGCTGCGAAGAATCGGCAGCGGTACTTGCTTGGATTTACGCCTTCTTGAATTGACTTCTGTTCCTTTCGATCATCGTTGCGGTAGGGTTCCGTCGCTGCGCTCGGGATTTGAGAAACTACTGCTTTGTCAGAATCTCTTCCAGAAAATCCAGCGCTCGCGGATCGTTCATCTGTCCCAGCCAAAAGATGGCCTGCT
The DNA here is from genome assembly GCA_027307045.1 of Acidobacteriaceae bacterium. Classification (GTDB taxonomy): domain Bacteria; phylum Acidobacteriota; class Terriglobia; order Terriglobales; family Acidobacteriaceae; genus Angelobacter. The sequence goes on along the minus strand of DAHUXR010000022.1, from coordinate 30,293 downwards.
TGCGTACTACGGGGTTTTTGTTGGTTTTGGCCACGTTGATCAGCCGCGGCACGGCATCCGCGTCGTGCATCTGGCTCAGCGCAAACACCGCCTTTTTCTTCACTTCTGTCTCAGGATCGTTTTCGATTGCGTCCGTAATCTGCTCCGCGGCTTTTCTGCTGCCTTTCTGCGCCAGCCAGAAAATCGCCTGCCCTCGGACGCGTGGGCTCTGGTCATGCCTCGCCATGCCAATCAGGTCCTTCAGCGCTTCCGGCTCCTTGCTTTGGGAAAACGCGAACGTGCCTTTCTCTCGCATGCGATCATCTGGATCGTCGCGAACGTACTTGCGCAGAAGCTCCAGGCCTTTCTTGCCGCGCTCCACCCCCAGCCAGAAGGCGACGTTTTCGCGTAGTGACGAACGCTGTCCCGGCTGGATCATCTTTTCGAGCGCCGCGTCAGCAGCGGGCGTGTCATGCATGGCTATGGCCATCACCGCCTGGTGCTCCGGCCACCTCTTTCGAGATTCGCTGTCAGGAGTTTCAAATAAAGCCATTTTGGTCAGCAGTTCCACGCTCTGCTCCGGCTTCACGTCTTCCAGCCAGTAAAGAGGAAGATTGGCAAAGTCGAGCGGACAGTCAGCGCTGTACACGCGGATTTTTCTGATCTGCTTTTCTTCCGCCCGCAGGAAAACAAATGCATAGGGCAAAGGCTCTGGCGGCGAGCAGTCAGAGTTTGTCCCGCTAAAAGAACTGCCTCTTTCCGATTCCAGCTTGCAGCCCGTGCAGCACTTGTTTCCCGCCGATGCCGCTTGATCGAAGGAGTCAAAGCAACACATGGTGCGCTCTTTGGCGGCCGCAGGAATCCGGTAGCCAATCCACAGCGGTGCAGTCTGCTTTTGCACCAGGCCATCCACAGTCGCCTGAAGGGCTGACGAAGCGGAGAGCTGCTGTAGCTTCGCATTTGAAATCTTTGGCTTTGGCGCGGCCTCTTGTGCCGCCATGATCGCGGTGCAGCAAGCTACCAACATTGCGATTGCATTTCTCTGCCAGAATTTCACGGCGCTCTCCTTTTATTTGTTCAGAATTTCCATCATGTAGTCGCTGATTTCCGGCGAGTTCATTAAAGACATTTTTTGGATGAGTTCACGCTTCATCTGTGGATTGGTCTCTTTACGGGCCAGGGCCACCAGCTCTTTGCCCGCGCCATGAAGAAACAATGCGTTCGCGACTTCCTTCTTCGTTTCCAAATCGGAGTTTGAGTTATAAATCGTTACCAGGGTGTTGGTTGCCTGACTCCCGCCAAACAGGCCCAGATTGCGGATGGCGCGCGAACGGATGTGCGGGTCTTTCTCGCTGGTGGCCGCTTCGGTTAGGCCCTGGACATCGCCGGCCATGCCCATTGCCTGGAGCAGGTTTTCCTTGGCTTCCGGATCGCTGGCTTCCTTATAGAGCTGCCGTAGTTCAGCTTGTCCGCCCAGCATGCCCAGGTAGCGAATGGCCTCGCGGCGAAGCTCAGGATTTTTTCCCGCGCGCGCGACGGCAAGAACGTCGTCTTTGTCGCCACCCATGAGCCACGCTTGAAGGACTGACTTCTTTACGCCCATATCGGTGGACGAGTTATAAATTTCTTTCAATACAGCTCGATTGCGGCCATTGCCGTTCATTCCCATGTAACGGATGGCGCGTTTTTGCAATTCCGGCTGATTATTTGCCTTGGCCAGCCCCATGAGAATTTGCTGGGCTTTGTCCGATCCGCTCTGCGACAACACGAATAGAGCTTTGTCCTTGAGCTTGGGGGAATAATTGCCCTGGATAATCTTTTCCAGCAGCGGAATGGCCTTTTCTGGATCGGTGTTGAGCAGGCTCTGCAACGCCAGCAGTTTGAGTTCTTCATCGGAGATGTTCTCTGGATTTCCGCCGCCACGCATCTCCTGCTCCAGCGCGCCGGCGTCGCGCAGCCAATTGCTTTTAGGATAGTTTTTGCGCAACTCGCCGATCGCCGTCAGCGCCTGCGCCTTGTTACCTGCTTTGTTCAGCCCGTAAGCCTTCCAGTACATGGCCCCATCCGCCCTGCGGCCATGGATTTTGATGACCTCATCGAACTGCTTGATGGCGTTATCGTATTCGCCGTTATCCAGCGCGTCCTTGGCGGATTGATACAACTCGTCTTCGTGTGCGTTCGCCTTCTCCGCGGTCTGCGGATCCAGCAGAGAAGCCGAGGGCACCTGTTGTGCGGCAACGGCGGAAGACAGCACGAAAGAAACAACGATATTTAGAAATAAGATCAGAAATAATTTGCGATTCATCATGGGTTTATAGCCTCTGGTTTACGCCGCTGCCGGAAGGCTCCGGACGGCGCACTCTTGAATTCACTTCAGAACCTACTACGCGTACCTTGAACAAAAGTCCTTCAGACTGGATGGCGTGGCGCACCTGCTCCAGATCTTCGGGCGAAACCTCTGCCGGCCCGTTGGCGATCTCCGCCAGCACGCGGCCCAATTGGTCGAGCAAGCGCGCCACCTGCGGATCACCCGCTTGTTGCGAACTCACGCGATAGAGGTGGTTACTATCCAGCAGCTCGCGGGCTTCCGCCTGCTCGCTGGAAAAATTGATGGGGCCTTTCGTATCGGCGTTCATGATTTCAACGAGAAGCATCTGCGAACGCTCCAGGTGGTCGCCCACTGCAACCAGCACAACGCGCTGCGGATTGACCTGTGAAGGCGGTTGTTGTGCGACCTGCTGGCCAGGACGCGGCCAGAAACGGCCTGCAAGAAAAGCTGCGGCCAGCAGCAAGGCCATTACTCCAGCGAACGCCCATTTTGGCGGCGACGGCCTGAACAGCCGCCGAAGAAGGCTGCCCTTTTCCGGCAGACGGTCATGCAGGTTCAGCCATGTCTTTTCTTCAAAGCCTGCGGCAGGCTCAGGAACTTCCAATGGTTCGATCTGCCGCAGCATCGATTGCACACGTGCAAATTCAGCACGACACTCCGCACACGCGGCCAGATGGCGTTCTACTTCCGTTGCTTCTTCGGCGTCGCCGTAATAATGCAATACGATTTGTTCTTCACTCAGGTGGTTCATTTCATGGCACTCCCGCTCCACCGCGCCCCGCGCGATGAGGTCCCCGGACCGGCATAAGGTTCAAGCTGCTGCCTGAGTTTTTGCACCGCGCGGAACACGCTGTTCTTGGCTGCGCTGGCTTTCAGGTTCAGCGTCTGGCTGATTTCTTCAATCGACCGGCCTTCCATGTGGCGCATGGTAAAGGCCACGCGCTCCGCCGGCGTGAGCAAGCCAAGCGCCCCGGCAATCTTCTGCTTCATTTCCGCGCTCAGCACCAGCCGGTCTGGTCCCGGCCCTTGGGCCGGAAGCTGGATCTGCGCGCTGTCCTCGGCGTCAGGGTTATCGACAATCTGGTATGTATCTTTCGTCTGCATATGCGTTTTTCTCGCCGTCAGGAAGTCAAGCGTGCGGTTCACTGCGATCCGGTAGAGCCATGTGCTGAAGTTGGCGCGAAGCTCAAAACGCTCCAGGCTCTTATAGGCCCGCAGGAAGGTTTCCTGGACGAGCTCTTCTGTATCCTGCTGGTTCCCGGTCATGCGGTAGACCACGCGAAAGATGCTGCGCGAATGGCGGTCGACGAGGACACGAAAAGCGTCTCTGTCGCCGGCCAGGACCTGCGCCACTACCGCTGCATCTGTAACTTCCATTCGATTAACTTAGACCGAAAACGAGGGAAGCGGTTAGGTTTTTCCGAAGCCCCGAGTAAGGCGAGGGGTCCCTATCGTTACCATGATTGGGAGGGATGAGGAGAGGGAAATGGTTGAACAATAAGAAATGATGAGTCCTACCGCAAAACTCTTTGTCAGGGTAGTGATCCCTCGCTGGCGCTCGGGATTTCAGAAAAAACAGCATTTCCGACTCTCAAGATCGTCCCTTCATCAAAATGTTTTCCCAGGACCTGTAATCCAATCGGCAGGCCTGATGCGGTCCTGCCGCAAGGAACACTGATCCCGGGAACGCCTGCCAGATCGGCGGTGACCGTATAGATGTCAGCAAGGTACATGGAGAGAGGATCGTCGGATTTTTCGCCGAGTTTGAAAGCTGGAGTCGGCGCTGTGGGCGTAACGATGGCATCGACTTTCTGGAAGGCCTGTTCGAAGTCGCGCGTGAGCAACGTACGGACACGCTGGGCTTTCAGATAATAAGCATCGTAGTAGCCGGAGCTGAGCGCGTACGTGCCCAGCATGATGCGGCGTTTTACTTCGGCGCCGAATGCTTGGTCGCGGCTTTTGCGATACATGTCAGAGAGCGTGCGGGAGCCCTTGGCGCGGTAGCCGTAACGCACGCCGTCAAAGCGAGCCAGATTGGCCGATGCTTCTGCCGTGGCGATCACATAATAAGTGGGGATGGCGTAGGCCGTATGAGGCAAAGAGATTGGTACGATGTCGCATCCGGCAGAGCGCAGTTTAGAAATGCCATTCTCGACTGCCGCGCGAACTTCAGCATCCAGTCCTTCACCAAAATATTCTTTGGGCACACCGATCTTGAGCCCGCTCACGGGCTTCGCCAGGTCGGCTGCGTAGTCGGGGACGGGAACATCAGCGGAAGTCGAATCCAGCGGGTCGCGTCCCGCGATCACGCCAAGAAGAATTGCGGCGTCTTTCACGGTTTTAGTGAGCGGGCCAATGTGATCGAGAGAAGAAGCGAAGGCTATCAATCCATACCGCGACACGCGCCCGTATGTCGCCATGAGCCCGACCACGCCGCAGAATGAAGCGGGTTGGCGGATGGAACCTCCTGTATCAGAACCCAGTGTAGCCACGGCAGTGCCGGCGGCAACGGCAGCGGCGGAACCTCCGCTGGAACCGCCTGGGACGCGTGATTTGTCACGCGGGTTGCGGACTGGCCCGTAAGCGGAGTTCTCATTCGACGAGCCCATGGCGAACTCGTCACAATTCAGCTTGCCCAGCACGATTGCTCCGGCGGCTTCAAGTCGCATGACAGCGGTGCAGTCGTACGGCGGTACAAAATTCTCCAGGATCTTTGAGCCGGCGGTGGTGCGAACGCCTTTGGTTACCATCACGTCTTTGGTCCCAATTGGAACGCCCGCCAGCGGAGGCAGGGGAGCGCCTTTGCCTACCAGATCATCTATACGCTTTGCCTGCTTTAAAGCGCGGTCTTGGCAGAGAGTGAGATAAGCGTGAATTTCAGGATCTTCGGCTTTGATTTTGTCGTAGAACTGTTTCACCAGATTGGACGCGGTAATTTGCTTGGCCGCAATGGCGGCCCGGGTGGACTCGACGGTGAGCGAATTCAGGTCCATTTGGTTTTTCTGAAATCCCGAGCGCAGCGAGGGAACCCTATCTTCTTCTCAAATCTACCGGTTCTTCCATATGATTCCAAATAGTCAATAGTGATCTCTCGCTTCGCTCGAGATTTTAGAAAAAGGCCAATTGTGTAATCGCCATTCCTATCTCTCAATCACCTTCGGTACCTTAAAGAATTCTCCATCACTTTCCGGCGCATTCTTCATCGCTTCAGAATGCGGCAACGATGGTCGCGGAACATCTTCACGCCAAGCGCTGTCGTTGCCATCGCGCTGCTTCCCGTCCGATTGGCCAAATTTTGCCGAAATCTGCGCCATCGGCGGGACGTTTGAGGTATCCAGCTCATTCAGTCGATCAATGTAGTCAAGTATCGAGTTCAGGTCCTTGAGCATGCGCTGGCGCTCCTGGTCAGTCAGCTCCAGGTTTGCCAGGTCGGCAACGTAAGCGACGTCTTTTTCGGTGACTTTCATCGTTAGCACTCAGCATTCAGCAATCAGCATTCAGCCATGAGACGGAAGAATCGTGCTTAAAAACTGAAAACCTTGAAACGCAGAGGAACAGAGGAACGGAGGGATTTTAAGTCTCCCAAAATATATTCAATTTCTCCGTTTACTCCTTTCCTCCGAGTTTCAGAGTTTTTCTGGCGCCCATTCACACTACTTAGGCGCTGATTGCCGATTGCCGATTGCTGAGTGCTTGACTTTAAACTGCACGCTCTTTACCACGGGACCCAACAACCCTTCATATCCGCTCAGGTATCTTGGCGCAAATGACTGAAGCTGATTGCGCCAGCTCACGTCAGACACTTCCACAGTCAAAGTGCCGTCAGAAAAAGCTACTGCCGTGGTGCGAGCAGCAACTTCCTTGCCACAAACCAACGGCCACGCCAGCAAGACCGCCTCTTCGGCCGGTCGTGCGCGCAGCAGATCCTGCATGATTTGGCGCAAGCCTGTACGGACAGGTTCCATCATCAGCTCCCGGGAAAGTTTTATTTTAGCAGTTGTGCTGCGATCGAAAGTTTCCCACCCGGGAAGAGCGGAATTTGATCTCCACAGTGTTAACCAGCATTCGATGCGATCGGACACAAACCGATGGCCATGACCCGTAGTGCGTTTAAATCCAATGACTTAGCACTGTTTTTAAGTCACCGTTTAATGCTGTGATGAACCGCTGAACCATTATTTACACCCGTTCAGGCAAACCTTGTTAATCAAACGGCAAGAGGGCAATTACTATAATCTCGAAACCAATATCCCGTTTTGTTTCTGTCTCATAGCTTGGAAGAGGGCGCCGGAAGCGGCGCAAGGAGAGGCACAACTAATGCACAAGCCGGTAAAGTACGTAGAGAAAGTACTGACTTATGGAGCAAAAGGCGCCTGGGCTGTTTTTGAAAAGATTAACAGCATCAAGCCGCGTCCTTCATTCACGCCAAAATGGTCAGACAAGCCGATATTGAAGTCGTGGGAAAAGACGAAGCCGCCGCTAGGCTGGCCGCGCTCCACGGACTCTCTGTGCCCCAAGTGCGTTCCTGAAATCCGGCAGCAGATTGTTGACGGCAAATTGCCGCACGAGATCCTGCTCAACGAAAAGGCGGGCGAGATCAAAGCCACCATCGTGGAGCGCGACGGAAAAATCCTGATGGTGAAGGATTGCCCGCTGCATGGTCACTTTGAAGACGTGATGGCCGTTGACGTTGAGTTCTTCAAGCATCTGGAAGAAGTTTTTCCGGGCCGTGACATCGCGGCGCATAATGACGAGAAGCTCCATAACCACGGCACCAGCACGGTGAAGCACGGCCGCGGATCGGTGTTGACCATTGACCTGACCAACCGCTGCAACATGATGTGCGATCCCTGCTTTATGGACGCAAACCAGGTTGGCTTTGTGCATGAGCTGACGTGGGAAGAAATCAAGACCATGCTGGACAACGCGATTTCAATCAAGCCGCGTCGCCAGATGTCAGTCCAGTTCTCCGGCGGCGAGCCGACTCTGTCTCCGTATTTCCTGGACGCAGTCCGCTATGCCCGCCAGGTTGGCTACAACTCGGTGCAGGCCGCGACCAACGGAATCGAATTCGCAAAGTCACCTGAGTTCTGCCGCCAGGCCGCTGAAGCCGGTCTGCGCTATGCATACCTGCAGTTTGACGGCATCGGCAACGCCGCCAACTCGCATCGCCAGGTCGGGAACCTGTTTGACGTGAAGCTGCGCGCCATCCACAACCTGCATGAAAACGGCGTGGACATTGTTCCGGTTACCACGATTATCAACGGCATCAACAACGAGCAGGTGGGCCGCATCATTCAGTTTGCCCTGGATAATCCCAAGACGATCAGCTTCCTGAGCTTCCAGCCGGTATCGTTCACCGGTCGCGACGAGGAAATCACTGACGACCGCCGCCAGGCACAGCGTTACACGCTGAGCCATCTGGCGCACGACGTGAAAAATCAGACCGGCCTGGGCGAGCCCAAGCGCGACTGGTTCCCGATCTCCTTTATGTCCACCTTCTCAGATTGGGCTGACCTGATCCATGGCCCCAGCGCTGATTGGGGACAGCTGAGCTGCGGATGCCACCCGAATTGCGGCGTCGGCATGGCACTGATGATCGACAAGGAAACCAAGGAAGCAGTGCCAGTAACGGCGTTCCTGAATGGCGATCGCATCGCGCAGGATGTGGCCAAGGTGAATGACGCAGGCCGCGGGCGTTTCCTCTCGGTTTTCGGCATGGCGCTGGCACTGGCGCGGAATTACGATCCGTTCAAAGCGCCCAAGCATTTCAAACTCGTCGATCTGCTGAAGAAATTTGACAAAACGTTTGGCGCAACGAAAAACCCCGATTCGAAGTACGGCAGCGTCTCCGGCGACCGCACTGTTGAAGATATCAAGAAGCGCCGCCAGGACCGTTGGAACTTCCTGTTCATTGCCGGAATGTGGTTCCAGGACCTTTATAACTATGACTTCCGCCGCACCGAGCAATGCATTATTCCTTACGCCACGCAGGAAGGCGAAATCAGCTTCTGTGCCTACAACACTGGCGTCGGCTGGCGGAACATCATTGAGAAGATGCACATGACGGCCACGCTCACCAAGTGGTATGAAGAGCACGGGCGGCATGAGATTTTTGCCGGCGGCAAGGCCGTGGGCCTGAACCAGAGCGCGCACAAGCTGAACCTGAATGAGGAGCATGTGCACGCTGGCCGCAATACCACGCTGGACGATCTTGGCATCGCCAAGACCGCACGCGAGGAAAAAACACGCGCCCGCGACGAGAAGTTGAAGAAGAGCGCAGAGGATGCCCGCATGGAAGCGCTTTATCGCGAGCACATCCTGAAAGAGCCCAAGCCGGAACCCCAGGGCGGGTTCATTCCGCTGGGCGCCATCGCTCCCGCAGCTCCTAAAGCCGAAGTGAAGCAGGAAAAGAAGGAAGAAGTATTCGGCGATTAACGTTAGCCACAGAGAATACGAAAGGCACAAAGAAACGATTCTTTGTGCCTTTTTTGTTATGCTCTTAATTCAACCGTGAGCCGCTGATGCCGCGTTTTGCCAAGGCCGAAAATCGCCGACTGCGTTCTTTGTGTTCCATCGTGTTCTTTGTGGTTGGAATCGGTTTGCTTATAGCCGGCTGTGCCGGCGAGCAAAAGCATGCCACATGGACGAACGCAACCGGGGCCGAACAAAATGAGCGCCTGATGTGGCAAGCGATCCAGGATGAAGACTGGGCCAACGTGGAACGGCATCTTTCTCCCACATTCATCGGCGTGGCCACCAATGGCCGCATGTTTGATCGTACCGGCTGGGTGGAGTTATGGCAGGGTGCGGAAGTTCAGGAATTCTCGCTGGGCGAAATGCAAATTCAACCCGAGGGGGCTGACATGAAGGTAACTTACATCCTGCACGTTAAGGCATCGGCAAAGGCGCCATTGCCATCTTCCGCCCTCCGCGTAATTTCAATCTGGCAAGAGGTCAAGAGCCGGTGGATGCTTACCGCAATGTCAATCACAGCCATCCAAAGTCAGTAAGATCCTATCCGGCCCGCCAAGCCACTCTATTGTGGATCTGAAGATATGGAGCCCTCGTTTACGTCCAGCAAGCCGAGCGCTTGGCCAGCAATCTGCTTTCCCAAAGTTACTAAAAATCAAGATGAGTGCGCCAAATGGCCATCTATCGAAATCTGCACCGTGGAAGCGACCCTGACCCTAACCGGCTGCATTCATTAGGGCTAGGCGCGCAGTCCAGAAAAAGGCCCAAAACGCGCAAGTTTAGGGCCGTTTCAACATTACCAAAGTTGGAGCCGTGCTGGCGCGCTTAGTACCTCCGTCACCTTTTACTTCCACCCCCTCCGGTCTAGATTTGGAAGGCCGCCTATCTTACGCGGTTGCGGCTGTATTTCATTTCTGACGGTCTACTTGAAAAGCTTATGGCATTTATGAATCGAAACAAAAAACTCGAGATGCCTTCAATAAGGACCCGCCAGTCCGGGTTCTCCATGATTGAGTTGATGATTGTTTGCGTGATCATGGTGATTATTGCAGGCATTGCCGTGCCGAACATGTTCCAGACATATCGAAACTATCAACTGGATTCCGCCGGCCACTCGGTTGCGAGTCTGCTGCAACAGGCGCGAATCCAGGCTGTAAAGACGAACCTGCCCGCATACGTGAACTATACCAACGCGGCAGCCGGCAATATGGCATTTGTTACCAATGATCCCGCCAATACGGCATATGCGGCTGGGGAACCTGATGTGCAGCTGTCTCCCACCCTTACGTTTGAGAATGGAGCTCCAGATCCTAATACGCCGCCGGAGCATACGCAGCTGAATGCCTACCTGAGCGCTGGCCCTGGGGCAATACCGCAGATAGGTGGAAGCATTGGTTTTAACGCCCGTGGTTTGCCCTGCAGTGAGACTACCCCTGGTAGCAATCCCGCAGTTTGCAGTCTTCCAGTGGGGACCAGCGGATACATATGGTTTATGCAGAACAATATCGGATGGGAAGCGGTGACAGTAACCCCGTCAGGAAGAATAAAGAGCTGGCGACTGGTCAGCCAGGGCAGCGTCCCTTTTACGTGGCAATAGGTGAGCTATGAAACAACCAAACAAATGCCGACGCAAGAACACCAGAGGATTCACGCTGGTGGAGTTAACGGTGGCCATGTTCGTTCTAACGGTTGGAGTCCTGGGCGGCATGATCATGATCATCCTGGGCATGACCCGGGACAATACCAACAGGATGGACACGACCGCAACAAATGCTGCGCAAGCGGTACTGGAACAAATTGCCGCCGTACCAGCAGGTACCAGCCCCGTTCTTAACGTGACCGATTGCGTGCCAAGTACCCATGCTGTCACAACTGCCGGCACGGCGGGAGGCGGATCGGGAGCCACGTTAGCCCCAAATGGGGACGTGGATTTCCAGCAGCCTGCGGTTGCGAACTATGAGATACCGTATGCGGTTTGCGGCAACAACGGGCTGATAGCCACTTATAACGTGCGCTGGCATATCACGACGCTTGCGAACGGAGGCAAGCTGGTGATCGTTGCTGCTGGGCATCCGACCATTTACAACCAAAACCACGCAATGGCATACGCTAAGCCAGTAACTCTTCGCACGATTGTTGGATTGTGAGAATTTCATGAAAACGAACCGGAAACAGGCGAGTCAACGCGGGTTCACGCTGATCGAACTATTAATGGTTGTGTTTTTGCTTTCCATTGTTGTGGGCGCCGTGTTCTCTCAGATTGAGCGCGCGCAAGTCCGCTATAAGGTGGAAGATCAAAAAGTCGATTTGACGCAACAAGAACGAGAGTTTATTGATCAATTCACCCGTGACTTGCATCAGTCCGGATATCCTTCCGTCGCGGTTTTCGGCGGACAGTTCGGCCTTAATAGTTCCCAGGTCGCGGCTGGTATCTGGTCCATCTCGTCCACAGACCTCCACATGGAAGGCAACATGGATGGAAGTGGCGTTCAGACGGTGGAGTATTCATATTTTGACGGCGCAGGATGGCCCGGTCCTGGTCCAAATCCTTGTCCCTGCCTGCGGCGCAGCGCGGCCCCCAAAGTGGATGGGATAGCGCCCGCGGCACAGGTGCCGGGCACAGCATTTTCACAAGTGCAAAACGTTGTGCCCCTGGCTACACAGCCAATTTTCGCCGCTTACGATGCGAATGGGATCCCAATTGATCTGACGGCAACGATTACGGATCCAGTGAAACTGGCAACCATCAAGAGTGTCCAGATAACGGTAACCACGCAGGGACTGGCAAAAGATTCTGATATTCACAACACCATACAAGTGAGCATGACCGGTATGGCACGTCTAGTCAACAATTGAGGTGACAAACATGAACCGAAAAAATACAAAGCGACTGAAATCCCAACGTGGCGTTGCCATGATGGTAGCGTTGCTGGCTCTCTTGCTACTGGCGGCTATCGGCATGGGGCTCATGTTCATGGCTGACACTGAAAACAGCGTGAACAATAATTATCGTGATTCACAGAGAGCGTATTTTGCCGCCCGCGCAGGCGCGGAAAATGTGCGTATGTTGCTGGCCAACGGGAAGACCTTGAACGCCAACGCCCTCGCATTGAGTATGCCCGGGCAACTAGTGCCAACCAAGGGCATCATGTATGTCGTAAACCCCACGTCGGCCGAGCCAATCGATCCAACGAGTGCGTCCGGAGCAACGCTGAAAGATAATCCGTATCTGGACAACCAGCTTTGCTGGGAACAATTTACCGGTCTGGCAACTTTGACTCCAGCTCCCGCTGCTGGCCCATGTTCGGGTACCCAGTTGATGAGTACTTCAACAGCGTATTCCGTGCCTCCCGTGACCAACGTAGACGTGCCGAACTGGAATGGCAACGACGCACTGCCCTTTAAGTGGGTGAGGATCACAAACAAGCAGAACTTTATGGGCTCTTTAGGCCGTACAGTGGACGGGGCAGTTCCATCCGCGCTGGTAAATGGGAAGCAGGTTTGCTGGACAGGGTCGAAAGAAGTGTCAATCACAGCAGGCAGTAGCTGCTCATTACAGAATCCCCAGATGACCCCTGTATGGGAACTGACCTCTCTGGCCGTGACGCCGAGTATTGGTCAGAACCCCGGATCAAGACGAATCGTGCAGATGGAAGTAGCCCTGGCTCCGCCAATCAATCCCCCGGGCGCAGTTGCAGCCCAGGCGCCAATTGGTCTCCAGGGAAACTTGCAGGTCAACGGTTATGACAACTGCACTTGCACCTCAACGGAAGCCAGCCGGCCGGGCAAAGTTTGCGATGGAAGCCATTTGAGCGTTTTCAGCGCTGCTTCCATAACTCAAGTCGGTAACGCCACCACCTTGACCTCAGGAGTAGGCAATGGATTGACCACATACAACCCCGATGGGACCGTAAAAGTTCAGGGTTCTACTGGTGCGAACCAGCCGTGGCCTTATGACGTAAATCAAATGATTTCAGACTACAAGCAAGGTGCGCAGAATGCGTCTACGACTGCTCCGTGGAATTTTTCCTGCACCTCATCGGGCTGCGGAACTCAGAGTGGTCAAAGCTTTGGGACCTATCCCACCGGTCTGCCTGACTTGCCGTCCTTTGGTACTGGTGGTCCAGCAACGGTATACATTCCGGGGAGCGTGCAGCTGAGCGGCAACACCAATGGTTCGGGAATCCTGATCATTGATGGCGACTTGGACATCCATGGTGGCCTCTCATTCTATGGATTGATCCTGGTAAAGGGAAAAATTACTTTCACCGGAGGCGGCTCACAAAGCGTCAACTTGTATGGCGCCATGTTGGCAGGCCAGGACGTAAACGCCCAGGATGCCGCGGTTGAGGACAATATCGGAGGCAGCTTCCACTTTAATTATGATTCATGCGCCCTGAAGTTGATTCCGAGCGTCGGACCGCCGAAGCTGCTGGCAACTCATGAAGTCATGTACTAGGGGAAAATGATGAAGAAGAATATCAGCGCGATATTTTGTCTATTTATGTTGGGTGCCGGGCTGTGTCTGGCACAAAGCGAGCAGCCGTCGCTTGCTGAGATGGCCAAGCGGAATAAGACAAAGAGCAAACCTGTAAAGACCTTCACGGAGGCCGATCTTCCCAGTAAAGGCCTAGCGACCGAGACAGCTGCCGCTCCGGCAACACAAAAGACCAGCAATGAGACTTCTACAGGAGCAGTGACTGCTTCAGACGAGAAGAAAGCCGGTTCAAAGGAAACGAGCCCTGGTCCCAAAGACGTCCCTGCGGTGGCACAACTGAAAAAGCAAATCGAAACCTATCGCGAGCAGAGAGACTCGTGGCAAAGCTCAGCCAATAGATATGAAGCGCTGCTGGCAAACGAGACAGATGATTTCAGACGCCAGACCTACACGGAAGCGATGGAAAATGACAAGAAAAATGCCACGTTTTATCAGGAAAAGCTAGGTCAGGCGCAATCAGAGTTGGTGAATCAGCAGAAGACCGCTCCATCGGGTTCTTCAGGCGGTGCGCCCGCGCAACCCTGAACCAAGTAAGTAGTAACTATTAACTATCAGCCAGCCCATCTTGGGCTGGCTTTTTGCTGCCATGACCAAAAGCGTGCGCCACTAACTACGCTACAATTCTTGCAGCATGGCGGACTCCCAACAAAGAAGTAACGCCCGGCTGGACACAGTCATGTTCCGCCAACTCTTGCTTGCCTGGTACGAAAAATCTCAGCGCAAGCTTCCGTGGCGTGGTGCAACCGATCCGTACCACATTCTTGTTTCGGAGATCATGCTGCAACAGACACGGGTGGCGGTGGTCGAAGAGCGTTACAGGCAGTTTATTGCGCAGTTCCCGTCTGCGGAGAAACTGGCGCGCGCAAAAGAGTCCACTGTGCTCGCCGCCTGGAGCGGTCTGGGATATTACCGTCGGGCGCGGGCATTACATGGCGCGGCCAAAGAAGTTGTGCGACGAGGCTTTTTCCCTCGCACGGCGCCTGAGCTAATGGAATTGCCGGGAGTCGGCCGCTACACGGCGGCGGCCGTGGCCAGCATCGCTTTTGGCGAGCCCGTGGCCGTGGTGGATGGCAACGTCAAACGCGTGATTGATCGCCTCATAAGTCACAAAGCTGCGGATGCAGGTCCCGTTGAGGAGAAGCAGTACTGGGAAATTGCCGGCCAGCTTTTAGATCGGCAGAGCCCCGGTGACTTTAATCAGGCAATGATGGAGTTGGGAGCTGTCGTCTGCGTGCCGGGAAATCCTTTGTGCGCGGTCTGTCCAGTGCTTGAGTTGTGCGCTTCGCGCGGTGCGCTGCCGCAGCCGGAAAAAGCCGCCCGCAAAAAAGCTATTGTGCAATATTCGTTATGCCTGAAAAATGGCAGTGTGCTACTACAGCAGCGTCCGCAAAATAGTTCTCTCATGCCCGGCATGTGGGAGCTTCCGGCCTGCAGTGAAAACAACCAAAAGCGCCAGACCTCGCAACCTCTGATGAAGCTTATGCATTCCATCACTACCACGGACTATTCAGTGCTGGTCTTCGCGGGAAATCTCCGCAAGGGCCATTGGGTGCCGCTGAAAAATGTGGAGCGCTCTGCGCTTACTGGACTCACAAGAAAAATACTAAGAAAGTTGAAGGAGGGAGCGTGAAACTACGCTCCAGCCCGTTGCGTAAATCTGTCCGCGCTGGAATTTACATGGCCCGGTCATGGGCACAGCTCAACAGAAATGCTCTGCCAGTTTGAGCTACGCGCCCTTCTTTTGCGTTTTGAGTTCTGTGCGTTTACCCGCCCCGCTGTCCCAGTAATCTTTCAAAAGCTGAAACGAATGAGCATTCCCGGGATAGCGGGCCCATTCCACCAGCCGGTACAAAGCGGCGTAAACTTCCATGGTAGTGTCTGACCATACATCGTTGTGGTCTCGAATAATGCGTTTGTCGCACCGAATGAACCAGTAGGAGCAGCGTGAAGGCTGCAGAGGGCCGAACCTGGCGGCCCAGGACTTGTCGGCCGGAGCAGATTGCAACGTGATCTTCCAGCGTTTTACCGGACAGCCTTTGTCAGAAGTGTGGGCCCAGAAAAACAGCGGGTTATCTGTTTCGTAGTCCAGGTTTTTATTCAGGATTTCTTCGTGGGTTTGGGGCGCAGCTCCAGTCTCCTGCTGTTCTTCCAGCCAGTGATCCACCAAGAGCGGTTGATGTCCCGGAGTGCGACGGAAAAACCAGCTCTGCCATACGCTGCAAGATCTGCCTTCGATCTTAATCAATTGCGTGTAAATGCGCCGCAATGACTTGTAGAAGCCACATAACAGGTTGGCGGCGGGATGGGCGTAGCGCGTGGCGTAATCTGCCGATGACGTCAGCGAGACGAAAACAGGAGCAAAAGCCGACGGGACTTTGCTGTTTTCCAGCGCGAGCTGGTGTCCCGTAAGGAAATCGCGCATTTGTTTGGCGTAAAGAGAAGGGGCAGCTGAGTTGACGAAGAACACAAAATCCAGGGGTAGGGGGTCCACATTGGCCATATGGCCCTTCGCCCCCTCAGTAGGTTTAGTGAACCATGACCACTCGCCCATAAGCGGGTCAAGGCAGGTAGCGTTCAAAGCCCGCTCCAGCATTAACGCGCCGAAAGAATGCCCCATGACCATTACCCGGCTGCTGTTCAACTGCTCAATACTTCGCTGTTTTTCCGCATCAATGGATTTGACCAGAGTGGCGCAGGTGTACACTGTGCGGGCCATGGGGACGCTGGACACCTTATGCTCGGCGGCCCGGCGGCGGCTCCAATAGCTCAGGACCTCCTGCAAATTGGCCGTCCACGCGAAGCGGCGCTGCCATTTGGCGCTTACCACAGGCCCGCCAAAGCGCTTCATCGTGTCCTTGAAGGCTTCTGTGTTTTTGTCGACGTACGGATGGTATAGATTTCCCCGCCATCCGAGATACACTCCGTGCACCCGATACCTCTGTCCGGCCACGGCCTTACGGGCGGCCAGGCGGCCCAGAAAATCCACGAACTTCACCACATCAAACGATTGCGAATTGTTCCTCCAGCCATGGCAATACAGCACCAGCAGGAGAGGCTGGACGCCAGCTAGTTCTTGAACTTTTTTCCACGCTTCAGTGTGCTGATGAAAGTCTATGTAGTCGCCATGCCCATCAAACTCGACGAAGGAACAGGAATGCACAGGTGTATCGCCGCCCGCCGAGCTTTCAATAAACCAGCTGTCCCCCGGAGGTACGCCATTGCCGGGCTTACCACGCATAGCTTTGCCAATGGGAGCATTGCCGCGAAAAACAACTCGCAGTAAAAGGAAAACCACAAATCCAAGAATCCACCATTTGTAAACTAAGACCAGTTGCAGGAGAGCCGTAGGGTCCATAACTTTGCCTCCCTTTGGAAGAAATCCAAGATGCACCGTGAGCGCGGAAGGAATCGGGCCTTAACTTACAGCATGGGTGGATTATATCCTGATTATGGCAACCAACTGGAAAATGCCGATTAGAAACTTTGAGACTACCGGCTCCGTTTCAAAAGCCGGGCCAGTACGGTGCATTTTTTTTGACATATCTAAGCTCGGACAATGGCGCATCTATTGAGAGGGCGCCAGTTTCCTGACGAAAGTGAAACATGATCAGAACCAAAATTACCTTCTTGTTTATATCGTTGAGCTGTGGATTAGCTGCGGCAAGTGTTTCTGATTGCTCGGCCCCAGCCAAATCTCTGCCTCAGGGCACAACGCGGGTTTACATTGCGCTTCGCAATGGGAAAGACGGCCCCGGGTCTTCCATGGCGGATGCGCGGGATGGCAGCACCGTGGCTGCTTTCGACACGATCCTGCGCTGCTACAGCGAGGGATGCGCGGACCCGCAGAATCCCAGAAAGTCGGTGGCGAAGACAGAAAATTTGACCGTATGTCTTGGGCCGGGGACGTTCTCAACTCTGGGCGCCTACGATTACCTCATCGCCATTCCGCATCCGAACCCAGCCGGTTTCACCATTGGCAAGGGATGGAAGATACATGGCGCGGGGAAAGACAAGACGGTGGTGAAGCTGAGCGACTACCTGCCGATTACGGACCCCAAAAATCTTCAGCATATGCCAGTGAACAGCGGCATTGGCCTGGTCTTTGGCACTAATTCAGACAATGCTTCTGGAATTGAAATCTCAGATTTGGCGATCGATGGAAATTATCCCGCGCTGAAATCCCGGGCCCGGCAAAACGGGATTACCGCGCTTACGCTGGAAGCGATCCACCTGCGATCAGACCTGGGTGGGCACCGGATACATGACGTGAATGTTGTAAATATCGCCGCGGAAATCGGCGCAATCAATCCGCGCTGGGAGGCATTTCCAATCTGGATTTTGTCGGTGGACCGTTCCAAGCCAGGACAAGACCGCGACAACATCATTGAAAACGTCAGCGTGAAGCAGTCTGTCTGCCTCGTTTGCACGACCATATGCGTGGCGAACGCCACAGCCGAAGTCCGCAATAATGTAGTGGAGGGCGTTCAGATCGCATATGGCGGCTGGGACCTGGCGGGAGGCTCGTTTCATGACAACACGGCCATCAACACCGACTATGGTTTCAACATCGATAGCCTGGTGAATAATGGCGTAATCATTGAGAGAAACAAGATCATTCATCCGCGAAGGTACGGTTTTGTGCTCGGCGGAGTAGGTACTTTTGCAAACTTTAAGTTTCTGGATAATACCGTACAAATCGACAAATCAGGAGTGATTGGATTTGCTTTCCACGGCGACGTCACCGGCGCAGTCATCGTGGGCAACAAGCTGTTGGCGGACAATTCTTCAGGCGCGAGCGCTACCGCATTCAAGAATTATCCCGCGAACCGCCAAACCGGAGCGAACCGCGACAACATATATCAATCCAACCAGATAACTGCAGGAATGTCATTGGTCTTCCGGG
Source organism: Acidobacteriaceae bacterium (assembly GCA_027307045.1). Classification (GTDB taxonomy): domain Bacteria; phylum Acidobacteriota; class Terriglobia; order Terriglobales; family Acidobacteriaceae; genus Angelobacter. The sequence goes on along the minus strand of DAHUXR010000022.1, from coordinate 12,110 downwards.
GGTCATCGCAAAAGTCGCAGAACTGCTTCTTCGATAATCGGGATGAACGAGGTAATCCGCGCAAGGACCTGCCAGAAAATCATGGCGGCCCATGCATTGCCGATCCGCGGAAAGCGGCGTCACACTAGGACAGGTTGCGAGGATTTTCACGAAGCCCACAAGTTATCTACAATAGAGCTTTAGCTGGAGGGGAGACCCAATGCCCGCACTGGAAGCCGGAGTTCAGGCGCCGGAGATTGAACTGCAATATTTAGATGGCCGTAAATTTTCACTCAAGGAAGAACGCAAGAAGGGCCCGGTAGTAGCGGTGTTCTTTAAGGTGAGCTGCCCGGTGTGCCAGATGGCGTTGCCGTATCTTGATCGCATTTATAAGGCTTATGCCAAAAGCCGCGCATTTACCTTCGTCGGCGTTTCACAGGATAATGCCGCGGACACACAGGCATTCAACAAGCAATACAACATCAGCTTTCCGGTATTGCTGGATCCGGTGGGGAAGTATCCGGTTTCAAATGCTTATAAGCTGACGAATGTTCCCACGACATTCCTGGTGTCATCTGAAGGCGAAATCGATTTCGCGACCGTCAGCTGGTCAAAGGCGGACGTGGAACAGCTGAATCGGCGGCTGGCCTCGCTGAGTGGCGTGGCAACAGCGCAGATCTTTCAGCCGGGAGAAAATGTTTCAGAATTTAAGCCCGGTTGAGAAGCGAAAAACTAATCCGCGGTCGCGGATGAAAAGCAGTCAGTAGCAATCAATCAGCATTCTGCCAAAGAGGACTAATGAAAAAACTCGCCATGTTCCTGTCTATCGTCTTCGTTTGTATATCCGCGGCATCGGCCCAAGACGCGCTGCCACCAGCCGCGCAGAAAGCCATGAATGCCATTGATGCGGAGAAAATCCGAGCCACGGTGAAGTATCTTTCCGACGACTCTTTGCAGGGCCGTGGAACCGGACAGAAGGGCGGCGATATGGCGGCTGACTGGATTGCCGCACAGTTCAAGAGCTACGGTCTGGCGCCCGCCGGAGAGCATGGAACATATTTCCAAAAGATCAATTTTTTTGGCGTGACCACAGATCCCAAGCAAACCAAGTTCTCTTTTATTCCGAAGTCCGGGCCAGAAATGGCACTGAAATTTGCGGATGATTACATAGCCAACGACCAGACGCACGCGCAAAAGTCTGAGATTGATGCGCCGCTGGTTTTTGTAGGCTACGGAATCAATGCCCCGGAATACAACTGGGACGATTACAAAGGCGTGGACGTAAAGGGCAAGATGCTGCTCATGCTGGTAAATGAGCCGCCGTCAGACGATCCAAATTTCTTTAAAGGCCGCGCACTCACATATTACGGCCGCTGGACTTACAAGTATGAAGAAGCAGCGCGACGCGGCGCGGTGGGCGTGGTGCTGATCCACAAAACAGATATGGCCAGCTACGGTTGGGAGGTAGTGCGCAATTCCTGGAGTGGTGAGTCATCGCTGCTTAAGGACGATACCGATCCCAAGCTGAAGTCGGCAGGCTGGATCCAGCTGGATGTGGCGCGCAAACTGGCGATAGCCGCCGGGATGGACCTGGACAAAATGCTGCATGACGCAACCACGCGCGGCTTTAAGCCCGTGGAACTTCCGGTTCGCGTGAAAGAGACAATCGTAAGCGCGGTGCGCAGCTTTACTTCAAGAAACGTGCTGGCAAAGGTAAAGGGTTCCGATCCCAGGGCCGCGCAACAGGCGATCCTGTACACAGCGCATTACGATCATCTGGGCATCCATCCTGACGAGCCGGGCGACAACATTTATAACGGCGCAGCGGACAATGCCACAGGGTGCGGAATTATTCTGGAACTGGCGCGCGTGTTGGCAGCCGCCCAGGAGAAACCCAAGCGTACGGTTATTTTTGGTGCGGTCACAGCGGAAGAGCAGGGCCTGCTGGGATCAAAGTATCTGGGGCAGCATCCGCCTATTCCGGCCAGGAATATTTCACTCGATCTGAATTATGACGATATCCAGCCGCTGGGCGAGCCGCAGCAGCTCGTGGTATCCGGGGCCGAGCGTACAACTGTGTATCCGCTGGTCGAGAAAGTGGCAAAAGAGTTTTCCATGACGATCCAGCCGGACGATCATCCTGAAGCGGGGCATTACTACCGGTCTGACCATTTCAGTCTTGCGCGGGTGGGCGTTCCGGCATTCAGCGTGAATGAAGGCGTTCTCTTCAAAGGGCATGATCTTGCCTGGGGTGAAGAAAAAGAGCGCGATTACGTGGCCCACCGTTATCATCAGCCTTCTGACCAATATCGGCCAGACATGGACTTTACCGCCGACGCCAAATTGGCGAAATTTGGACTCGCCCTTGGCTGGGACGTGGCAAATCAGCCCACCTTGGCCGGCTGGCAGCAGGGCGATGAATTTGAGAAAGCCAGAAAGATGGGAGAGTAAGGACAAGCGCGTTACGAACAAGACTTTTGGCTGCCTTTATGGTGCCAATAGTAACGTAACTGAAGCCGCACAGCTGGGGTACAATCCAGACATTCCCCCACGTACACCCCGGCCGAAATGTCGTTTTCGTTCCTTCAACGCGGTAGTTTGCCTGATTACGCCCGTCAGCTTGTTGTGACCAGCGATGAACCCTCGCTCGTTTTGGAAGGCCTGGTTACGGGAATAGATAATCTCCGGCACGACGTTTACCTGAGTTCCAAGTTCACTGAGCTTGCACGCCAGCACATTTTAAAACTCGTGGCCAAGCATGGGAATGTAGAAGACATGGTTGCGGACGACCGGCCAAACGGGCGCCCGCCGATGCGCCCGAACGGCAATGGGAACCGCCAATCAGACTTGGCAGAGTTTAAGCGGTTACTGACCGAGCTGCACATTGTGTCATTGAATCGGGCGAAAGCCGAGAACAACGTTGCACTCGACCTGCTTTTTCGTTTGGCGATCCTTAAATTTCAGCGTACCGAGCTGGTGCACCAATATGCCGTGGCGCTGGAGCGCTGCCGCAATCGGGTGAAATCCTACGAAGGTCCCCGCCAGTCCGGGCAAAGCCGCACCGTGGAGATGCGCGAACGGATTGCCCATTTCCAGATCAACAAAAAGACCGTGCTGCGGCGCGCCGGCCAGGACCTGTTTGTCATTCTGCGGGAAGCAGAGAAAGAAATCCTGGGACGCACCAGGCGCTCGCTCTTTGGCGATGCGATGACGGCAAAATACGAGCTGTTCCTGAACCGGCTGGTATTCACTGAAGATGGCCAGGACAACCTGCTCAATGCCGAGCATTACGTGATGCTGGGCAATTATGATCGCGATAAAGACCGGTTTGAAACCATGCGCGACATCGCCGCGCGATACCTGAAATCGCTTGGGCTGGTGAAGGATGTGGAAGACCCGATGGTCGGTGGACTTCTCAATGTTCCGGAAAACGCGCATGAAATCATGGCCGGCGGCACGCCTGAAGACAGCAATGCCAAAGGCAAGGCGCAAAAAGCGCTGCTGAATGCATGGGCGGAGCTGCTGGAGCGCGAGGGCGTGATCGACAGCGTGGTTGCGTCGTATGAAGCTGTGCCGCTGCTGGCGCAGTATTCGCCGCCGATCAATCCCCAGCAGATCAAGAACGCGCTCATTTCCCGCGAGGAACGCAGGCGCGTGGAAACGCTGCTGGAAGAGCATGGCAAACTATCGCCCGACGGACTGCATGCCGCGGTTAGAAAAGTGGAAAGCTGCAAGCCAGCCGAACGCGCAAAACTGGCTGCGCGTTTCTTTACCGACTTCACGCGCTATCATCGCGACCTGCGCCGCATGGAAGCGGTGGTGGAAGCCATGGAAAACGTGAACGTGCTGGCCAATGAGCGATTCCGTGAGCTTTCCGCCATTAACAACACGCTCTATGAATTTCTGCTGGCGGAAGAGCAGAAGCCGGCCGAAGAAAAAGTGGTCCACCACGTGGTGCTGAAAGCTGACATTCGGGAATCGACCACGCTGACGCGCACGCTTCTGGAAAAAGGATTGAATCCCGCTTCGTATTTCAGCTTGAATTTTTATGATCCCATCAACAAGCTGCTGCCAAAATATGAAGCAAAGAAGGTCTTTATTGAAGGCGATGCGCTGATCCTGGCGCTGTTTGAGCGTGACGGCGAACCCGCGCTGGGCGTGGCGCAAACCTGCGTGCTGGCAAAAGAAATCATCCAGGTGGTTACCGCTTACAATGAGCGATCACTTTCCGCCGGCCTGCCAAGCCTGGAACTTGGCATTGGAATTTCATACCAGGATTCCGCGCCCATGTACCTGATGGACGGCAACAAGAAGATCATGATCTCAAAGGCACTGAATGAGAGCGACCGTCTTTCTTCCTGCAGCAAAGGCGTGCGTGGGCTGATGAAAGACCGCGAGTTGCTGTTTAATGTGTTCTCATTCAAGGCGGTTGAAGACGAAGATACCGGCGGCAATCCCGACGAATTTCTGCTGCGCTATAACATTGGCGGCATCCACATCAATGAGGCGGCGTTCCAGAAGCTGCGTGGGGAGATTTCGCTTCAAGCCTATGATCTGCAGGTCCCGATGATCTGGCAGAAGAGCGCAGTGCGCGTTTATGCCGGCCTTGTGCCGCTGGGGCAGGGAAGCTTTCACCACATCATCGTGCGTGAAGGCTGCATCACCCATGTTGACGCGCGCGATTTCTCTCCCAAAGGCGTCACTGACCGCTACTATTACGAAGTTTGCACACATCCCAAGATTTACCAGGCGATTGAAGCTGTTTCAAACAATCTCGCGGCAGCGCGATAGTCAGAACTCTCTGCGCGGAACTTTAAATGGCACGCGCACAACCGCCTCAATATCCACCGGAAGCCCATCTTTTGTGCCGGGACGAAATCGCCACTGTTCAAGCGCCTTGCGCGCATTTTCATTCAGCCGATCGTCAAAGCCCTCAAGCACTTTTACGTCTCCGACGCTGCCATCGGCATGGATGATGGCATAGAGAATTACCGTCCCTTCCACGCGGTCATGCATCAAGTCCTGCGGATACGCGGGATCAACTTTGGTGATGGCCTCAGGCGCGCTCAGGTCAGCGCCGCCATGGGTGGCGTTCAATTCGGCAAATCGAATGCTCCAGCTTCCCGTGGATGAAGTGAGGTTCGGCATGCTGAGCCGCATGGAATAATGCCTGCGCGTTCCAAAGACGCGCGTGTCAACGCTGTCATGCGGCGGTTCCGCTTTGTCGGGCGTTAGCGGTCGTGCAGTGGGAGGTGATCCGGAGGATGCGATCACAGTATTGCTTGCGATTTTCGTCGGCGGAGCAGAGACATAGATATTGGCCGGAGAGCTGCTATTGCCAGAATTATGCTGCGCGATTTCCGGACGAGCAGTAGCGCCGGAATACCCTGCGGGGCTGGCGGCGAACTCTCCGGGGCGATTGCCTTCAGGAACAACCACAGGCCCGCTCGGCGCGGCTGGCTGCGCATTGAGCACCAACAGCTGGCGCAGCGCTTTTTCCCGCGCGATGTTTCCATTTGCTACGGGCGGAGCCGGGGGCACGGCAACCGCTTGCTGCGCGGGCAATCCAAGAGCGCCAAGATTGCGGCTGGCCGCAGTGGGCGCAGGCGGCGCAACCTGCGGCGCGGCCATGGGCAAAGGAATGGATTGTAGTACGTGATTTGCGGCGGCTTCTGGCGCGGGCGCGGCCACTTGCGGAGGCGCTTGCGCGGGAAGCTGAAGAGCGTCGGGCTTGCGCGCTGTGACTTCGGGCGAAGGTGGAACCACAACGGCGCTTTCCAGTGGAAGAGCAGGCATCGAGCGATGTCTGGCGGGGGCTTCAGCGGGAGCAGCCACTTCCGGCTGGGATGCGGGCGGAAACAGCAGCGGACGTAGCCTGCTTTGCACAACGGGTTGCGGTGGCTCGGCGATCGGCGGAACATTGATCGGAAACACCTGCATGGGATGGTTCATCGTTACGGGTGCTCCGGGAATCCCGGTTGAAGCAATCAGGTTGGGCAAAGGAGTGTCCTGCTTCACCACCAACTGGTTTGGCTGAACGATGGTTTGCCGGGTGCTGATGTGGCGCTCATTGGTGACCACGATCTCCTGCGGCGCAAGCTCAGGATCAGCCTTTTGCGGGCGCACCCGCCGCGGAGGTTCAGGCTTTGCCTTTTGGGTATTCAACGGAGGCAGATATTCAGAGACTTCATAATGGATTAGCGTCTGGTTCGGCGGCGTTTGCGGCAGCACCTGCGGCTGGTTCAGCCATGCCAGATTCAGAGCGTAAATCGCAACGATCACCAGCGCATGCCCCAGAAAGGATTGGCGTGCGGCCTTCCACGCCACGGGACGATGCACCAGGGCATCGGGCCAGTATTCGCCGGGAGCAGAGCTGATCCAGACCGGGGGAGGAGCTTTGCGGAACAAGTCGGCGATATTGCGCGCGAAGATGCGCAGCCACGGCTCGGGTTCCAGCACAAAACGCAGGGCGTCTCCGGAAGCCGGAAAGGCCTCATGGGAAAGCGCTTTTTTGGCCGACTGCATTTCGCTTGTTCCCGCGGATGAGAAAGATTATATCTTTAATTACCAGATGACCCAGCTCATGCTTTTATCCCGAAAGGCCCTGCTGCCGCTCGCGCTGGCGATGCTGGCGGCGATCTGCCACGCCCAGGGGATGGCTACGCGTGGCCAGAATAAGGCCGCGCAGGAAGACAGTGCCAACGCCACAGTGCCGCATGCCGCGGAAGACATCTCCGGCATGTACAGCTTTATCAGGGAAGGCGAGTTCCTGCAGATCACGCTGGATACAAAGTCGGTTACCGGCTACATCTCACGCATGGGCGAGTCTGACAGCGACAACGGCGTCTTTCTGGACCAGTTTTTCGCCAAGGCCGACGTGCAAGGCCACGACGTTTCTTTTACCACGCGCCCGCTGCACAGCGTGTGGTATGAATTTAAGGGCAGGTTCAGCCGCGGTCCGGGAAAAACCAAGGGCGATGACGGCTACTACATCCTGCGCGGCACGCTCAAGGAACTGACCACGAACAACGCCGACAAAACCGTCAGCTCGCGCTCGCGGGAAGTGGAATTCAAGCTGCTAGCGCAGCCGGAAGATCCCGAGGAAGCCCAGCCGTCAAAGGGTAAAAAACCGAAATAGCGAATGGATGCCAGCAGCTTTCCGGGCCGGACTTTTCCTTCGCGAAATTCTTCCGGCGATTAACAAAAAACATATTGCACAACCAACGCAGCATTCTTTTGCCCGGGCATGCCAGTCTTGTTCGAGATTTTCAACAAGAATATCCATGATTAATATTTTTAATTGCGTTTTAATGGACAAAACAAGAAACATCTGTAGCATCGGGAAGGGTGGGACACGGCTGCATAAGGCCCACCTTCCTGAATTTTGCCTAAGCGTTCACACTGAACCAGGGAAGGTTGACCTGAATGCCACCGTTGTCGCTAGACCCGTTTGTTTTGCGGTTTGATACGACCAACCCCGGCGTGATTGAGTCTCATTGTTCGGTTTGCAATCGCCTGATTGCCGCCAGCAGGGAAATGAGAGTCTTGGAAATTGTGCAGCGAATCCATCTGGATAAATGGCATGGGCGGGAAACCTTGATTACCAACAAATTAATGTAAGCCGGCGGCGCGGCCCTGGCTGGCCCTGCACGGACCGTCAGGAACCAATACCCTTCAACAGCTGGGAGAGGCTCACGCCCAGGGACTTGGCCAGTTTTATGAGCGTGCTTATGCGGATGTCTTTTTCGCCGCGCTCAATGGCCCCGGCAAAAGAGCGTCCCAGGCCGGCTTCATGGGCAAAGCCCTCCTGTGACCAGCCCCGTTGCTCCCTGAGCCGGCGGACCCGTTGCCCGAGTTGTAGCTGGGCCTCTGATCCTGGCTTTTTGGCGGCCCCTTTTTTGGCTTGCATTCCACCCTAACATCGGTGTAAATTCCTCCTCTGTCCACCCTTGATCGTTGCACTTCCTTACGTAGCACCATCAATCGTAGGCAGACAGGTAGAAGGAGATTCGCTCGTAGCCGCCCACCGTCCGCCACCCGCTAAAGGCCGATGGTGGGCCCCTTTTTGTGCAGGGATAATAGCAGAATTGTTAGAGTTTTCTAATCGGGATTTGAACGACCAAGCCGGTCTGGAGTTCGCGACTGCCATTGCCTGAGCGCGGAGAGTGCCGGAGGGTCAAAACCATAAACGTTTCCTATTGCACAACAGGACGGACGAATTTGTGAGACCATGGTTGCATGCCGCAATTAATCGTTACAGAAAAGATCGATGGGAACCCCGTGGCATGGCGGTGTTCCGACTGCAGCCAGAGTTTTTCCGCACGAGGCAAACTCACGACAAAGCAGAGAAATGAGAAGGTCAACGCCGAGTTCAAGTTGCACGTGGAAAAAAGCCACAAGGGCGAAAGCCCTCGTGCCATGGCGTTTGCCGCTGCCGTACCGCTGCCAAAAGATTAGGCTTATTTGACGGATGCCGCCGCGCTGTTGACGTTCTTGAACGGGTTGGCGCCGGTAATGCGATAGCCCTTGTACTCAATGCTTAAGTCGGCGTGTCCGCCAAGACGGACTGAAGTAAAGCTGTGATTGTGCGCGGGCAGCCAAAAATCATTCACATTGATATAGCGGGTTTCAATCTGCGTGCCTTTGATCCAGAAAGAAGGGTTTTTGGCCGGCCCGCCTTCCATGCGCACAATGGCAAACTGTTCATCATCCACCCAGATTTTGCCCTGGAAAAGATATTTGTTTTTGGTGCGCGGCGTCACGGAAAGTACATACAATCCACCGCGCGGACCGGATTCATAAGCCAGGAGGGCGAACTCGTAATTTTCCTGGTTCACGGCAATGCGCTTCAGGTTTTCACCATCGTTTGCGTCCGTCTCGCCTTCCAGCAGTTTCTTGAAGACGCGGTCAATCAATATCTTTGAGCCGCTCTGGGAAACGATCTCAAATTCCTTGGCGCCCGGCGCGCGGTATTTCATGTTGACCACCATCTCAGCGCTGCGGCCTCCGGGAAATCCCTTGTATTCCAGGCGGTAAATCCGGGTGGATTCATATGCCTGAAGCGCCTGGGCGCGCTGCAGATTCATCCGCACCAGGTTCTCGACTACCTGCTCGGATTTCAATTGGCCCGCATTCCGCCGATCTTCTGTTCGTGCTGGTGGCGCGGTGGCTTGTCCGCGCGCAATTTTCCAGAGAAACAGGCAGAGCAGGACCGCGAGAATGACGAGCCATGGCGAGAGACGCGCGCCGCGTCTTGAAAGCGCAATAGGAAAGGGAGCCATTGTGGACCTTGGCGGCCTGCCGAGACCGCAGATGAAATCATGGCATTTTACCGGAAAAATTACTGTGTCCAATTGAACAAAATGGGGTGTTGGCCGGAGCAGGCCCGCTCACGCTCTTCAAGATGCCGGAATGGTTACGGGTTACAGAACGGAGTATGACGGAGGAGAAAATCCAAATTGAGCAAACGAGCAGCGGCATCCGCGAAATTGATACCTATGTGTGCAATCGGGGTCAGATTAGTACGGCGGACGCTGCCATACTCTTTGGCAAACGGTGTTTCGAAAAGCGGCGCCGGTGTCACCGCGCGGCCCGGCGCCCAGCCATAACCGGCTTCAAATGGCAGACCCATTGCAGCCACAAGAAAGAGAGCCCCGATGTCCGAAGTTCCCGAGTTGAGCGACGATCCGGTTGTGAATGCCCGCAATATGCCCCCAATGACCTGGAATGGAACGCTGGTGGGGCCATTAGAAACCGCGACGCATTATCTCCACCTGACGGCTTTTCCATGCCCAAAGTGCAATGGTCCGGTGATCGCCGGGTCGCTGGGCACGCGCCATGACGTTATCACCCAGGAAACGGAAATCCGCGCCGTGGGGGCGATCTGTCTCGCTTGCGGCTCCAGGCCAGAAGCCATTCTCCCGTCCTCCGTCGACCAAGGTTTCCGCCCAATCGAGTGGCGGTGGGCCATTCAACCCGCCGCCCAATTGTAATCATTCGCCGCCGATTCGCTCAACGTAGGGTTTGTTAGAGAATTCCCATTTTGTGGCATCTGTACGATAAAAGACATAAATCGTACAAACTGCTCAATAGAGCACACATTTGTACGCCGCATAGGAGTAGCCTTAAGTTAGTGGAAACTGTCATAAAACATCGGCACAACAGGGCAGCTTTGGAACCCAAGACGGTCTTAGTGGCTGCAGCGAAATCCGCCAAAGCCACAAGGGGCCGCCCCGCAAAACAAAAAGCATTATCAACAAAATTAACAAATGGAAGTTTTGCGCCGATGGAGTTTTTGGCCAAGGCCGGCGCCGGCCGAACCATTCTGGAATTGCGCAAAGGGGACGCTGTTTTTACCCAGGGTGAAGTGGCCACAGCAATTTTTTACGTCCAGAAGGGCCGGGTCAGGATCAGCGTGATCTCCAAGACCGGCAAAGAGGCCACGGTGGCATTGCTGGGCGCCGGCAACTTTCTGGGCGAAGAATGTATAGCGGCGCCGAATGTGCAGCGCGTGTCCACGGCCACCGCACTGGCCGAGTCCACCATTCTCCGCATTGAACGCGACGAGATGATCCGGGTGCTCCATGAGGAACAGGCATTCTCCGAGGTCTTTGTGGCTTATCTGCTGGCCCGCAACGCGCGCACGCAGGAAGATCTGGTGGACCAGCTTTTCAACTCCAGCGAAAAGCGGCTGGCCCGCGCCCTTCTGCTGCTGGCCCAGTTTGGCAAAGACGGCACCGCGCCGGAGACCGTGATTCCCAAGATCAGCCAGGAAGTGCTGGCGGAGATGATCGGCACCACGCGCTCGCGCGTCAACTTTTTCATGAATCGCTTCCGGCAGATGGGGTTCATTGATTACAACGGCAAATTAACGATCCATACTTCTCTGTTGAACGTGATATTGCACGACTGACCTGGAAGCTGCTCTCCTGTCCGTCAATCAGTGTCTTTTAGTTGATGTGCCGGCGAAGAACGGCCCTGACTAATTTCACGAAGTCATCCGGCGTTTGCGATTCATGAGCAAATGCGTTTGAATCCCTCCGCCTTCCTTTGCTACCACTGGAGCGGGCACCCAAGTGTGCTCTAAGAACTTCGGGGGCCGTCCGTCTGGTATCAGACATTAGCAAAGATTTCTTTGGCCTGTCAATCGCGATAGGAGGCGGGGATCATTCGTTTTGCAAAGCCTTGCAGGCGGGATTTTCAATCTAGACAGTGGTCCGACAAATATGGACTCTCTGTGCCATCTCCAAGACGTTCATCTCCCTGCTGGCTGCTACCAGCCGATTGCAAAGCGAACAAAAGCACAGAATGAAGCCGGGATTGAACTCATCAGCATATAGAACAAACTGAGACGGCAATAAGGGTTCTGACATCAGCCTACCTTGCTTTTGGACTGATTTGCGCGAAAGCAGGGGCAGGACCGGGGCCGAAGGCATAGAAATCCGCCTACAGCCCAGAAGCGCAGTCTATACGGCCCTACCCTGATACGTTTAGACACGGAATTGACGCATCGAGAACATCAATTTGATCAATTTGTAACCATACTCAGCCTGCGTATCCGATTTCTGAGATAAATTCCTTATCGGAACAAAACCAATTGCGGTGCCTTTAAGGCACGACGATACCCGGTTCCGATTATGTATGAGACAAATGGCTCGGCTGGGATTGGGGCTGTCTGATCTTGGTATTTGCATTTGCCGGGACAGTGAGAGGCGCGGCCAAAAAGAATCCCATGCCAATCAGCGACGAGAGAGGAATCCCAGTGGGGCCGAATCAGTTCATGGATTGAGAAAAAGGGTTTTTGGCCGGGTAAAAAGCGGGAGGTAAATTCAGGCAATCGTATATCACTATGCTAATTTGGATGGACTCAGGGGACTACTGTCCTCGCGCAAGGTATGAGTTTCGGAAATGCGTTTCATGGACGGGGCTTCCTGAATTTCAGTTTGCCAGAGAGCAGTGAAAAAGAAGCCCATGCCAATGAGCGAGGAGAGAGGCACGCCAATGCTGACAGTCCCTACCATTGTTTTCAGCGCTGCCGCCAATGCCGTGCAGCCGGTCTGAAGCACCAGTGAAACCACCAAGCCATAAATTATCAGCTTTATCTCCCTGGGCCACTCTGAAGGCTTCACAAC
>DAHUXR010000229.1 GCA_027307045.1 Acidobacteriaceae bacterium | reverse complement strand
CTGAGCCGGGGCCTTAACTAAACGATGTCTGCGAAACAATTCTATGATACCCCCTGCGTCGGACCTCAATGGTCTTTCGAATACCCATCAGGGGAAGGGCACGAGTTTACTCGTGCCGTAAGAACCGCAAAAGCCAGAGGCTTCAGCCGCTGAGGCCGGATTCGTACATCAGCAACGACCTCAGGGGCTAAAGCCCATCATCTTGCCGGACTACTTCGGCACGGCTGAAGCCGTGCCCTTCCCGGTCGTGCTCATGCAAAGAGTCGGACTGATACGGACATTCCAAAAATCTAAAGGGCGGCTCGCGCCGCCCTTTGATCTAAGCTGTTGTCTTTGACTAGCAACTAGTCACTAGCCACTTGTCGGACAAGAATGTCCGACCCACACTATGTCCCCTCGCTCCAACCCGCCAGATACTCTTCCTGCTCCGGCGTGAGTTTGTCGATCTTGATGCCCATGGACTCGAGCTTCAGACGGGCCACGCGCTTGTCGAGCTCATCGGGAACTTTGTAGACCTTCTTCTCCAGGTCCTTGTAGTTCTTCACCATGAATTCGCAGGAGAGCGCCTGATCAGCGAAGCTCATGTCCATCACGGACGGCGGGTGCCCTTCGGCGGCGGCCAAGTTAATAAGTCGGCCTTCGCCGAGTAAGTTGATCTTGCGCCCGTCTTTCAGCGAGTACTCCTCGACGAAGTTGCGCGTGGTGCGCTTCGACGACGACATCGCGTCCAGCGCCGGGATATCGATTTCGACGTTGAAGTGGCCGGAGTTCGAAATGATCGCTCCGTCTTTCATCAGCGCGAAATGTTCCTTGGCGAGCACGCTCTTGTTGCCGGTGACGGTGCAGAAAACGTCGCCGAGTTTGGCGGCTTCGGTCATCGACATGACGCGGAAGCCGTCCA
>DAHUXR010000228.1 GCA_027307045.1 Acidobacteriaceae bacterium | reverse complement strand
CGGGCGCCGGCACGACCTGCCGGTGCTCGCCATCATGGACGAGCATGGCGTGATCACCGCGCACGGCCCGTTCCAGGGACTCGACCGGTTTGAGGCCCGCCCCGCCATCGTGGCGGCGCTGCGCGAGGACGGCAGGATCGTCAGGGAGACCAGGCCCTACGTGCACGCGGTCGGGCACTGCTCCCGCTGCTCCACCACGGTCGAGCCGCGGCTGTCCCTGCAGTGGTTCGTCAGCGTCGGCCCGCTGGCCAAGGCGGCAGGCGACGCGGTCCGCGACGGCCGGGTCAAGGTTTCGCCGCCGGAGATGAACGCCCGTTACTTCGGCTGGGTTGACGACATGCACGACTGGTGCATCTCCCGCCAGCTGTGGTGGGGTCACCGGATCCCGGTCTGGTACGGACCAGCCAGTCCCGATGGCAGCAGGGAAGTCCGCTGCGTCGGCCCCGACGAGGAGCCGCCGGCCGGCTGGACGCAGGACCCCGACGTGCTCGACACCTGGTTCTCCTCCGCGCTGTGGCCGTTCTCCACGCTCGGCTGGCCGGACGACACCCAGGACCTGCGCGCGTTCTACCCCACCAGCGTGCTGATCACCGCCTACGACATCCTGTTCTTCTGGGTCGCGCGGATGATGATGTTCGGCCTGTACGCGATGGATTCGCGCCCGATGGCAAAAACCGCCATCGTATCGGGCGCGAATCCATCCATATCTCCCGGGGGGGCGACCCCCCGAAGCCCCCGCGGGCATGCCCCGTTGACGGGAAAGGAGAAGGCACAGTCGTCTCCGCCCGCCCGCGGACTTCAGGATCCGGGGCTTGTCCCCCGGCAGCCCGACAGGGACGCCGATCTCGCTTATCCGCGCTTCTACGCCGCGGTCACGCTCGCACAGCGGACCCGCTGGCTGCC
>DAHUXR010000227.1 GCA_027307045.1 Acidobacteriaceae bacterium | reverse complement strand
CACCGTGGGGCATTCGGTCACGCTGCATGGCTGCGTGATCGAAGACCGCTGCCTCATCGGGATGGGCTGCATTGTTCTGAATGGCGCGCGCATCGGCGCGGGCTCGATTCTCGCGGCGGGCACGCTGATTCCCGAGGGAACGATCGTCGAACCGGGATCGCTGTGGATGGGTTCCCCGGGCAAGTTCCGCCGCAAGCTGGAGGAAAAAGATCAGCAGATGATTCTGATGTACGCGAATAATTATCTGGGATATACGGAAGCGTATTTGAAAGAGAAGTAGCACTCAGCAGTCAGCACTCAGCATTCAGCCCGAGAGGGGTTGGCTGACGACTGACGACCGAAGACTGACGACTCGATGATCAAAGCTATCCGAGGAACTCGCGATCTGCTTCCGCCCGATACGGCGCTGTGGAACTTCGTGGAAGCGGCGGTGCGCGACGTGATGCGCACCTATAACTTCCACGAAATCCGCACTCCTGTCTTCGAGGCCACGGAGTTGTTCGCGCGCAGTGTCGGCGAAGAGACAGATATCGTTTCGAAAGAGATGTACACGTGGGAAGATCGTTCTCGCGCCGAGAGCGAAAAAGGCCAATCTCTTACCCTTCGGCCCGAGAACACCGCGGGCGTGGTCCGCGCTTACATCGAGCACAAGCTCTGGGATCGCGGGCTGAACAAGCTCTATTACATCGGACCGCAGTTTCGCCACGAGCGTCCGCAGAAGGGGCGCTACCGGCAGTTCTACCAGATCGGTGCCGAGGTGATTGGGCCGCCGACGGCGGGCAGCGAGTCTCCGGCGCGCGATGCCGAAGTGCTGGAGATGCTGGCGACTTTGCTCGATCGTCTGGGCATCAGCGGGTGGACCCTGGAGTTGAACTCCGTCGGTTGCGTGGACGATCGCGCCAGGTAC
>DAHUXR010000226.1 GCA_027307045.1 Acidobacteriaceae bacterium | reverse complement strand
GTCCAGCACGATTCCGAAAAAACTTTCGCGGATTCGCAACCTCATGGCGGCAGCCCAGCGTGCAACCGCTGGAAGAGGCCTGGATGATTCGGCAAAAGGACCTGTAAGCCGAATTCTGTCGTGTGCGGTCATTCCTCTAGGCGCCGCGTTACCGCGGACACTCATCAGCGACCTACCCGGAGGTTTCGGCAATTGCTCGAGCCGCCTTGCCGCATCGGGCCGATGCGCCGCACGAGCCTGACTCTTGACTCATGCTTCCCTCCCTATTTGGTCTTGCTCCGTGTGGGGTTTACCCTGCCTCCGCCATTACTGTCGGAGCGGTGCGCTCTTACCGCACCTTTTCACCCTTACCCCTGCGGGACTGGCCGTAAAGGCGTTCGCCCTTCGGGCCAATTGTCGTGCCGAAGCACGCGCAGCGGCGGTATGTTTTCTGTGGCACTGGCCGTCCACGGGCCTTGACGCCCGCGTCCCGGACGTTATCCGGCACACTGCCCTGCGGAGTTCGGACTTTCCTCCCCCGGCTTCGGCTGCTCGCGCAGTCTCGTCCGGCAGCGACCGCCCGGTCCTCCTGCCATGGTCTATTCTACCGCGATTGCATATCTCTGAATCTGCGGGCGATTTTGGGCCATCCATTGTCTACGGCCTGCACGTTTCCCGCGGGCGTATGGTTTTGCGTTCCCGATTCCCAAGGAGAACCTGCATGAAGATTGTTGTTATGGTGGCCCGGATTCTGCTGGGCCTGATCTTCGCGTTTTTCGGTGCGAACCTGCTCTTCCATTTTCTGCCCAATCCCGAACTTCCCGCCGGGCCATTGAAGGACTTCTCAACCGTCATGGCGACCACGCACTACATGACCGTGGTGGGCTTCTTCCAGTTCGTGCCAGGCGTCCTGCTTCTTATCAACCGCTACGTTCCGCTGGCGCTGA
>DAHUXR010000225.1 GCA_027307045.1 Acidobacteriaceae bacterium | reverse complement strand
AGCCGAAACCTACCACTGATCAACACCGATGACACTGATCGAAAAGAACGAAGCGCTTACTTCCTTCCCGCCCGCTTCTGCGCGATCACCAGCCCGCGCGGCGTGGGCAGAAACACCACTGACACCAATCCTTCATCCTCCATGCGCTTGGCGGCTTCGCGGACGGTCTTCAGATGCGAGCTGGCGTCATGCATCAGGATCAGGCCGTTGGGATTGATGAGCGGCAGAAAGTGCCGGACCTCAGGCTCGCGCAGCTCAGGCAGGGAGTCGCAAAAAAGCACGTCGATGGTCCCGGTAACGCGCGTCTCCAGACTGGATTCGCAGCGATAGTCGATAAACTTCTTCAGGCCGGAGGCGTCAATCTTTTCTTTGGCCTTGGCAAAGACTTCTTTATCCGGCTCGCAGGTAATGATCTTGCCCGATCCGTTCTGCTTCAGCCCCTCGGCTATATAGATGGTGCTGACGGCAAGAAACGTCCCGGTCTCAACCACCAGGTTGGGCTTTACGGTGGTCATCAGGCATTTCAGAAAGTCCAGGACTTCAACTTCGGCGGTCATGGTGTCAAACATCCTCCAGCGCTCGGGGTTGGGGCATTCAGGCGTGGCGCGATGGTATTCCGGTTTGGTTTCCCGGTTGCCATGCTGGACCACGTGGTCCAGCACTTTGTGTACGGGATCTACTTTGCGAAATCGACGCCTCGCAACGATCAGCAGAATAATTCCGGCCACGATAGTCAGCAGCGCGGCAAGTTGCGCGTTGCTCATGCCCCACAGGATCCGCGGATTGATGCGGATGAACTCGACCAGGAAGCGCTCAATGCCGAACAGTATCAGAAATTCGCCGGTGATCACGCCGGGGCCAAGCGGATGCTGTATGGCGCGCGAGCCGCGCCGCCATATGTACCAATAGATCAGCACGCAGGCGATGAATTCATAAATTGGCGTGGGATG
>DAHUXR010000224.1 GCA_027307045.1 Acidobacteriaceae bacterium | reverse complement strand
AAGCAGAAGAACACAAAACCGCGGCGTGACGATGACCGCACCGAGCAGGAAAAAGAATTCGACCACGTGCTGATGGGATATTACGGAGGGTGAGCGGTGACGCCCAGAAGCACAAGACGACGGCGGCAGTGAAGAAAAACAGCTTCCTGCTGCCGACGATCCAGCAGGTTGCGAAAGAAGTGCTTTCAATTCGCATTTTGCTTTTCAGGGGCTAAAGCCCGAGTCATTTTGAACACTTACGGCACGACTAAAGTCGTGCCCTGACACTTGTTTTGCCCAACGAGACTTGTCCGCAACCTTCAATCCGTATTTTTTGCTTTTTCAGGGGCTAAAGCCCACATCTTTAAGGAATGCGTTCGGCATGAGTAAACTCATGCCCTGACACTTGTCTCGTCCAAGGATACTTTTCCGCAATCCGCTAAAGTGCAAGATTGGTTAACGGCAGACTTTTCCGTAAGCGGGACGGTAATGTTTCTTTTGCGCTTCTGCCTGGGTCATGTATTCACCCTGCTTGGTGTTGCCGTACCAGCGCGATCCAGGGCAGTGGTAAACGCCGGTAGCGGTATTCACCCAGACCCTGACATCGGGGTTGCCTTCAGTAGATTGCACGGCGGAAGCCGAGGAGGCTGAAACCGGCGCGACCGTGTTTTGGGCGGCCAGTGGAGGCGTCGTTTGGGCCAGCAGAGGCAGGCACAACAAAAAAATGAGCAGCGAACGAGCGAATGATCTCACGGCTGATCCCTCCTGACTGCAAAGAGTACACCGGATTGCTCCACAGCGTTGCTAGAGTGAGTATGAAGTTTCGATTCCGGCAGGGAGGAGCGTCTGAAAAATTGACATGTTTCCGGAGACCTGCGTTGTCAAGATGTACTAATTCGCAATTGAAACGCTTAACGAACTCGGCTACACTCCGGCAGCGCCTCAGGGTGTGATGTTGCAGCAAGCTCTTTGAAAAAAAGCAAATAGCGTTTGGCAATTAGTAATTAGCCGGAAGGCGGTACTTGGTAGTTAGTTCTTGGTATTTGGCTCTTGGTATTTGGAAAGGCTTGCGACCCTCTGCCGATTGGGATTGGGTCTGGGATTGGGTGACGCTTGGGTCACCCAAGGGTCACCCAAGGGCCACCCAAGGGCCACCCAAGCGTCGATTGACGAAAGTCTTTTGTTTG
>DAHUXR010000223.1 GCA_027307045.1 Acidobacteriaceae bacterium | reverse complement strand
TCTTTCTGCCGCAGATGGATTATCAGGTCTTTGCCAATGCGGTGATGAAGAATGAAGGAAAATGGGTGATTGGCGATCTGCACGATCTCTATCAAAAACGTGGCGATGCCTATGTTAGGAACAATGATTTCCGCCGAGCTGCACGGGATTTTGAACGGATATATAAGGGCTTGCCGGACTATGCTGAATCGATAGACAAATGGCGTGTTTATGGCAACAATCGCGATGGCGCAGAACAACAAATCGATGTAAAGCGTGTACGACTTTCAGGGATATTGCCTGCGGGATTGATGCTTAGAACTTTGGCAAAAGATGGAACTTACGTCGTGCGCGCCTATGAATTTGATTGCGGCAAGGCCAAACTCAACCTGTCCTCAAACACAATTTATGATGCGGACGACAAAGTGCTGAAATACTCGGAAGCAGGCAGCGGATGGCGAACAGTTACCCCTGGCACCCAAGAACAGAGGCTGTACAACGGCATGTGCTCAAGTCAAAATTAACGGCTGCACGTTCCGCTGAGCAGGCACAGCGATTGTTTTTAGGTTCACGGGGTGGAGCAGGCATTTATGCCTGCGGCAAGCTTGCTTTAAAATTCGGCTTTAGCCGCTGAGGTGACTTTTTGACGATTCCTCATCGAGGAAGAACAACTGAATCCACCTACTTTGTTACTGCCAATGTGCTCCAGAGAAAAAACCTCTTCCAGGTGGAGAAGATTGCCCGGCTCTTTATTGAAGTCATGATGGATTACAGAACACAGAAAAAGTATCTTCTGCATGAGTTTGTTGTCATGCCTGAACATCTCCATCTGATCATCACTCCGACCAAAATCACGCTGGAAAGGGCCATGCAGTGCATCAAGGGAGGTTTCTCTTTCCAACTCAACAAAAATTTGAAAGCCAAAAGAGATGTATGGCAACCAAGCTTCGTGGACCGGCGGATCAGAGACTCGCTCGAATATCAGAAGTTCAAAGATTACATCTGGCAGAATCCGGTAAAGCGCTTTCTGGCCAGGACGCCGGAAGAATATCTCTACAGTTCGGCAAACCCATGCTTCCAATTGGATCCAGTACCTCAGCGGCTAAAGCCGATTTCTTTAGCAGCTTTACCGCAGGACTGAAGTCCTGCTCCACCCCCGTGGAACCAGAAATCATCGCTGCGCCTAGTGATCGGGGAATCCGGTGATCGGAAGAGTCAAAACCATACCGCTGATTAACGCTGATGACGCTGATGACGCTGATC
>DAHUXR010000222.1 GCA_027307045.1 Acidobacteriaceae bacterium | reverse complement strand
CAGAAGACAATAAATAGTAAGATGGCATCGTGAGCCGAACGAAAATTTTGAGGGTGTAAAAAGAACTGTGTAAACGGCCATCGGGATAGGGTGAGTGAACACCCAGAATGGTTGCGCGAGTAGGATGCTCGAATCGATAGACCAGGTCCGGTGAGGGTGTGATACCCGTAGCGGGGCAGCATGATGCTTTACCTTGGGCCTGTGGCTGTGGCGAGCTGAAATGACTCAATCCCGGCGACACAAGTGTCAGGGCACGACTTGAGCAGCTTAGGTCGGAGCGAGCCTTGCGAGCGACGGCCTGCGAAGTCGTGCCGAAAAGGGCGACGGCATAAACCTACTCCTTACTGCCGTAGGCTGGCGCGTAGGCGAAGCCACAGCGCCAAAGAAAAACCACTCAAATTTACGCATCCTGTTTAAACTTGTCCTCGCCATGAATCGCAAAACCAGCGTTCTCTTCCTCGCTGTTTTCCTTGTTCAAGCCGCTGCCGCCCACGCCGACAGCATCAAAGACGCGCTCAGCCACAAATACAAACACCACATCCTTGCGCTCCGCTCTCCATTCACCGCAGGCAAGGACCAGAAATTTGATTCCGCCGGCCACTCGCTCAATGCCACACCCAGCTCAGGCTGGCTGCTTTACGGCGGAATCTATGTTGAAAAGCTAAACCTCTCCTCTGACACTTTGCGGCTGGAGGGGCACCGTGCCGCATATTACATCGACAAAAAGAATGGCAAGCTCATTCACGTAATTTACGACAAGGCCCGCCGAATAGAAATCCATCTCGACCAGCCGCTCAACTCTCTCGACGACGCTCAAACCATTTTGAACCGTGTCTTCTTCCTCGAAGGCGATGCCGCTGAGCATATCAAGCCTGAGTTCCGTCGGTCTGATGACAACACTCCCGACGATCAGATTTTTCACGTTCCCAAGCATGCGTTTCGCCCTCCCGGCGATAACGCTCTGGAGCCTGCGGCTGATCGCGATAAAGAAGGCATCGTTCTTCCTCCCCGAGCCACATACACCCCCGAACCCGAGTTTTCCGAGCAAGCTCGCCACGCCAAGTATCAGGGGACCGTGGTTCTGGGCATCGTTATTGACAAAGCCGGAAGAATTTCCCGGATCAGGTTGGAGCGGGCTTTGGGTATGGGCCTTGATGAGAACGCCATGGAAGGCGTTAAGAGATGGCGCTTTACTCCGGCAACGCGCAACGGTGAACCCGTCGCCGTGGCCATAAGCATTGAGGTGAGTTTCAATCTTTATTGAGCTGATCGCTACTTCCCCC
>DAHUXR010000221.1 GCA_027307045.1 Acidobacteriaceae bacterium | reverse complement strand
CTGGAAGATCTCTTCCGCCCTACGGCAAGCAGCTCGGCGCGTGGTCGGCCTCGCTGCTTGTAGTCTGGAAAAATGTCGCTCCGCTCTAAACCGCCCAAAGCAGTTTAGTCATGTTCAACCTGCCGATAAATCAACTGCGCCGTAACCAAATCTTCCACGGCGCATCCCACGCTCTTAAACAATGTAATAGACTCCGCGTTCGTACGCGCTGGTTTCTTGCCGGAAGCGACTTCGTGCAAATCGGCAGCAATATGCGAACGATCGATAGTCCCATTCTTCATGGGAATCAGCAAATCGCCCGCTTCCAGCATCGCGCCGTCATAAGTATCCACCACTACGCGAGCACGCTTCACCGTAATGTCATCAACCTCGCACTCGTCGGGTCGAAAAGCTCCCACTAGATTTAAGTGTGTCCCGGGCCGCAGCCAGTTGCCGTCAAACAATACCTCATGCGAGGTGGTGCAGGTGCAGATCACGTCAGATTCTCGCGCCAGAGTTTCAGCCTTCGCTAGCTCTAAATGAACGCCCAGTTCGTTTTTCATTTTTCCGCAGAACGCCGAAACGTCGGACCGTCCCGATCCACAAACAAGAACTCTCTTGAAATTCCTCACTCGCGGAAGAGCAGCAAGATGCGCTGCCGCGAGCCTTCCGCTGCCAAAGATTCCGAGCGTCTCCACATCCTTGCGCGCCAGCAGGTCGGTGGCAACTGCGGAGGTCGCAGCGGTTCGGATGTCGGTAAGATACTTTGCTTCCATGCGGGCCACGGTGATACCTGTCTGCGGATCAAGCAATTCATAAAGCGCCTGAACGCCTGCTTTTACGCTCACGCTCACGAGCTTGACTCCGGCTGCTTTCAGCGCAGAGTCATAGCAAGGCATGATCAGCAGAATGGCCTTATCCATGCTCAAGCTGGTTCGTGCCGGCATGTGGACGGTGGCAAATCCGCGCGCAAATGCGTCCTTAATGACACGAATCAGGTCATCGATATTGATAGCCCGCCGGACTTGTTCTTCTGAATAAAGACGCATAGCCGAAATTTACTTCTTTCGCTTCCCTGCTCGTGCCAGAATCCGACGCACCTTCTTGGGCGACACCGACAGCCGCTTGGCCACGCGCGCGACCTTCCTATCTTCTTTTTCCCAGACTTTGGGAATCACGATCTCCGCAAACTGCTCAGTCAATTCCTGGAAAGTTTCCTCGCCGGTGATCCCCTGCGACCACGCGCGCAGTAGCGGATCGATACTACCTTTGGGCATGACTTTCTGTTTTAAGAGCTGAAGCTCTTCCCAAAGATCGTCATAATCCACCGCCTTCAGGAACGAGCTGGCGAGTTCGCAGCAGCGTTTGGCATCCTCGGTGTCATGAATCGCCGGGTGGCAAGCCGTGAGGCCACGCCATATGTAGGC
>DAHUXR010000220.1 GCA_027307045.1 Acidobacteriaceae bacterium | reverse complement strand
CAGGATGATACAAACGGAAATACTACTCAACGGATTCTCATGCTCTTGGAATCACGTTCAATTCACGGCCTCGGCGACACTGCCTATGGCCGCGTATTAAGAGGAATTTTGAACCGCTATATCGAGCAAGGAATGTCACACCTCAATCGTGAAAAAACTCGCTACAAGGTTCCTCGGTTTTTGTTGAATGATGTTGTGAGATTCTGGAGAACTATGGCCGTGGATTTTGCTAGCAAGCAATGGGAACGGGATGGACAAGGCTGGGGTCTTCGCAATGCCAAGTTGCGGTTTTCGAGAAAGCTCATTTACATTTCCGGGCTGCTAACATGTTTTTCATGTGTCTTAGATGACGATCTAAACTCCAAAATCAAGTTGGAGCGAGACAAAGCTCTGCAAGTTGTG
The DNA here is from genome assembly GCA_027307045.1 of Acidobacteriaceae bacterium. GTDB lineage: Bacteria > Acidobacteriota > Terriglobia > Terriglobales > Acidobacteriaceae > Angelobacter. The sequence goes on along the minus strand of DAHUXR010000220.1, from coordinate 1,141 downwards.
AACCATCTCAGGGCAATCAAAGCCACCCCGCTGGAAGTATTAGCCAGCGCTCTGCTGCTTTACGATGTTGATGGGGATGCAAGTAGACTGTTATTCAACGCGTACAATGCATTTCTCGGAATTCTGAATGACGCTGAAAAGCGGACGCGTCTCCAAGCTCTTCGTGCTGAGGACTCCGGCAGAGATTCTCTTTTTACAGATATTCGTGAGATTAGTGATAGTTTCCAAAATGGGTTGGACAAATTTTTCTTTGACAATAAAAATATTGGGCCATTAACCAGAAAATATGGTGTCTTCTAAAATGAGACCGATCGGTTTTTCCACCGGTGCCTTGGCGTACTCGAACTTTCGACAGGGACTTACGATCATTCGTGCTCACCATTTGCGGGTAGCTGAGCTTTCGGCACTCCGAGAGGATGAGCTCCAGCCGCTAGTTGAAAGCTTAGACGAACTGCAATTGGACGATTTAGATTATGTTTCCTTCCATGTTCCCAGTAAACTGAAGACTCTGAGTGAGAAAGAAATGATTGCATTGCTGGATCGGGCTGCTCGAAAAAATTGGCCTTTGATCGTACATCCTGACGTCATCCAAACGTATGAGCGGTGGACGGTGTTCGGAGAGTTACTATGCATAGAGAACATGGACAAACGAAAACCGATAGGACGAACAGCGCGTGAGTTGTCGGTTATATTTGACAGACTGCCTGACGCGCGTCTGTGCTTGGATTTGGGCCATGTGCGCCAAGTAGATCCGACGATGAGCGTAGCCTTTGAGATTCTTGAGTGCTTTGGGACAAGATTGCGCCAATTACATGCTAGCGAGGTAAATACCAATAGCCAGCATGATCGGCTAACTTACGAGACGGCATTAGCGTTTCAAAAAATTAGCGCACTAATACCAGAATCAATTCCTGTAATTCTGGAAAGCAGGGTTACTCCGGAACGAATTGACGAAGAGGTCGCGAAATGCAGAGAGGCTTTGGAAATCTTCGCTGCGGCGTAGCGCAAGCCTTGTCATTTGTCTTTTTCCTGCCGAGTCATGTTCCGAAGGTTTCTTTTGAAAGGCTCACAAGCGAAGATGGCTTGGTTTGGCGGCTCAGTACGATTTCCACCAAAAATGAGGCCCATCTCCCCAAGTGTC
>DAHUXR010000021.1 GCA_027307045.1 Acidobacteriaceae bacterium | reverse complement strand
CGTCGTGCTCACCCGTAGCTGCCTAGCCCGGACTTTGTCTCCGTACTTGCCTTGCCCGGCCCGCTGGGCCGCCTCTTCCTGCTTCTTCTTCAACTCCGGTAGCTGCGCCAGCGCATCTTCTAATCGCTTCTGCTTCTCCTCCGCCCGCCGTTGTTGTGCCTGGAGTTGCCCAGCTTTGATTTTCTCCAAACTCTCCGGCGCCTCCAGTTGCCGCTTCAGTTCCTCCACGTGCTGCCGACTTTCTTCCAGCAGCTTCTCTAGTCGCTCTTCCCGCCGGAAGCTCGCCGACCCCACTCCTACTCTCACCCGCACCCCATCCTGACTAATGCGGCTTACCTTCACCACTCCTTGTTCCACTAACGACGCTATCACCTGCGTCAGCAACTCATCCAAGGCTTCACCATGATCGGTGCGGAAGTCCGACAGCATACGGTGGTTCACCGTCACCCCTCCGCACAGCCACAGAAACGGCTTGCTTTCTTCGCACCTCCGGGCTAACTCTCGCCCCGACCCAATGCCACGTATACAGGCATATAGCCACAAGCTAATCAGCAATCCCGGATCGGTAGCGTCCCGACCCACTTCCCCTTCCCGCGCTTTGATGTCCTCACAAAACTTGCTTATATTCAGGCGCTCCACCACCTCTGCCACCATACGTACAGAATGGTCCGCTCCTACCCAATCATCCGGACACTGAACCCGCATTTCCATCTGGCTTCTTTGCGGTTGGCGTAGCCGCACAGGAGGTTTTACTTCACTCTGTCTGCTGCCTTGTGGCTCTTGCATGACTGCATCGTAAGCCAAAACATCGCTCATGCCCGTGATTTTCTTGGTGCAATATCAAGGAACTTTCAAAAAAGTCACAACCTCTGAGCGGAGCAAGGGCAGCGCTATAGCCGTCAATCGACGGGCTCTGCAGATTGACTGCCGAATAGCTCAAAGCGTCTCACTTGTAATTTATCGTGTAAAGTTTCTGTGGGAATAGTGATCCCTCCGCTTTCGGCGTTCGGGATTTCAGAAAAGCTTATGCCACTCACAATCGTACAAGCCGGAGACCCGGTGCTGCGCAGGCCTGCCCGGGCGCTGAGGCCGAATGAGATCCGCAGCCGCGAGATCCGCGAACTGATCGAGCAGATGAAAGAGACGATGTATGCCGCGCCGGGAGTTGGGCTGGCCGCGCCGCAGATTGGCCAGGGCATTCAGCTGGCGGTGATTGAGGACCGCCAGGAATATATAAAGGACTGGACGCCGGAACAACTGGCGGAGCGCGAGCGCCAGGCAGTGCCCTTCCACGTGATCGTCAATCCAAAGATCACGCTGCTGGGCGAAGAGCGCGTGGAATATTTTGAAGGCTGCCTGAGCCTGGACAACCTGATGGCGCTGACGCCGCGAGCGCGCCGCGTCCGCGTGGAATGCGTGGACGAAAAGGGCGAAGCCAAAGTGATTGAGGCCTGCGGCTGGTATGCGCGCATTTTGCAACATGAGATCGACCCTCTGGCGGGAACGATGTACGTGGACCACATGCATCCGCGCACGCTGATGACGGTGGAGAATTTTACCCAGCATTGGAAGGGCAAGACGCTGCCGGAGTTGCAAAGCCTACTACTCGCAACGGAAAAACGGCGCTAGACAACGTTATTTTAGATTGAGCGACCCCAATCATTTACACTTCCCATTCAAAAAGTCATTGAAGGAAACTACATGAAAAGGACCGTCTTTCATTTCACAGTCGCCATTATTTTGCTAGCGGCTAGCTCCTCCCGCGCGCAGAGCCACGCAGGGCCTTCACCAGAGGACAGCGCGAGTCCAGCGGAACAAGTGTTCAAGAATATTCAGGTGCTCAAGGGCACGCCGGCGAACCAAATAGTTCCGTCGATGCAGTTCATCGCCAATTCGCTGGGCGTGGAGTGCGGTTTCTGCCACGTGCGCGGCGCCAATGAGAAAGACGACAAGAAGACCAAGCAGACCGCGCGCCAGATGATCCAGATGCAGATGGCGATCAATCGCGATAACTTCAAGGGCGAGCGCGAGGTGACGTGTTTCTCCTGCCATCGCGGGTCACATGATCCTGTGGGCGTGCCGATCATTGCGGAGGGAGAACCCAAAAGGCCTGAGCCGGAGAAGGAGGAAGCGGCCGCGCCGGCATTGCCCACGGCCGACGAAATCCTGAATAAATATGTTCAGGCCGTTGGCGGAGCGGCAGCGCTGGAGAAGATCACCAGCCGCGTGGAGAAAGGGACGATCAGCTTTGGTCCGCAGCAGCTTCAGGTTGAAGTGCTGGCCAAAGCCCCGAACAAGCGCATCTCCATGGTGCACACGCCAAACGGCGACAACATCACGGCATTTGACGGGCATGCGGGATGGATCGGGAACCCCGGGCCGAGGCCGCCGCGCGATATGAGCGAACCGGAAAACGAAGCCATCGGCTTTGACGCCACGTTCTACCTGCCCACGGAACTCAAGAAGATGTTTGCCCAGTTCCGCGTCCGCCCGGCGGCAGAGAAGATTGGCGGGCACGATGTGATGCAGTTGATTGGCGCGAATCCCGGCAAGCCTCCCATGCGACTGTTCTTTGATAAAGAGTCAGGCCTGCTGGTGCGCAGCATTCGCTATGCCGACACGCCGCTGGGCCGCAATCCTACGCAGGTGGATTACGCGGATTATCGCTCGCAGGATGGAGTAAAAATTCCGTTCCAGTGGACCCTTGCACGACCACTGGGGAGATTTACGGTTCAGATAGCCGAACTGCAGCAGAATGTGCCGGTGGACGATAAGAAGTTTGAGAAGCCGGCTGCGCCAGCTGCTCCGGCGGAGCCGAAGGTGCCGGCGAAGTAGGGACCGCGTTTCCAAAAAATTCTTGACCACGGATTTTCGCGGAACAACGCGGATAAAAGCATCGCCGCAAATTTGCGCAGATAAACGCTGATAAGAATTTTGGCCGCGAATGCACACGAAAATACGCGGATCATACTTACGTTGAATTCGTGTTCATTCGGGCAATTCGCGGCCGGTTTGTTTTCTCATCTGCGGCGATTTGTTTCACCCCTTCACGCACACCACCTGCCTCAAGGTGTGAACGATTTCGACAAGATCCTTCTGCGCTTCCATTACGGCGTCAATGGATTTATACGCCATTGGAGTCTCGTCGATCACGTCTGCATCCTTGCGGCACTCCACGCCCTGCGTAGCGGCGATGTGGTCCGCCACGGTGTAGCGGCGCTTGGCCTCCGTGCGGGACATGGCGCGACCTGCGCCGTGGCTGCAGGAGTTGAAGCTTTCCGGATTGCCCTTGCCGCGCACAATGTACGAACGCGCGCCCATGCTGCCGGGAATGATGCCCATATCGCCTTCACGGGCGCGCACTGCGCCTTTGCGGGTGATGAGGACGTTCTCTCCGTAGTGGTGCTCCCAGGTCACATAGTTGTGGTGGCAGTTCACCGCTTCAACATGCGCCTGGAAAGCAGGCACTTCACCGCAGCCGACGACGGCCGCAACAATATTGGCCATCATCAACCGGCGGTTCAACAGGGCATACTCCTGCGCCCAGTGCACGGCTTCAACATAATCATTGAAGTGCTCCGTGCCGTGCGGCAGGTAGGCCAGATCAGCGTCAGGCAAATTGATCATCCACTTGCGCATGTCTTCCTTGGCCAGTTCGATGAAAAACGTGCCGAAGCGATTGCCCACGCCACGCGATCCCGAGTGCAGCATGAACCAGACGTTCTGCGCTTCATCCAGACAGACCTCAATAAAGTGGTTGCCCGTGCCCAGCGTGCCCAGATGATTGATGCGCTGCGAATGGTTCAGCTTGGGATACTTCTTTACGATCTCTTCATAGCGATCGTTTAAAGTGGCCCAGGTGTCCACGGTAGAAGCGGGAGCGTTGGCCCACGCGCCGCGATCGTTCTTGCCGCCGTTGTCGGTACGTCCGTGCGGGACCGCTTTCTCGATCGCCGTACGGATGCCGTGCAAATTGTCCGGCAGGTGCGAGGCGTTCAGGCTGGTCTTTACCGCCATCATGCCGCAGCCAATATCCACGCCCACTGCAGCGGGGATGATTGCGCCCCTGGTGGGAATGACGCTGCCCACGGTGGCGCCAATGCCCCAGTGCACGTCCGGCATGGCGGCAACCCACTTATAGATGAACGGAAGCTGCGCCACGTTCATCAACTGCTTCTGCGCAGCTTCCTCCACAGGAACGCCCTTCGTCCACGCCTTGATGGGTACGCCGTTGCTGGGCTTGTATACGTTGTAAGTGTTGTCTGACATCAGTTTTCCTTTTTGTTAATAACATTTGCCGGGGAACAAGCCGATTGCAGCTTACTGGGTAGAAGGCCTCGAACCTTCGTCGTCCCGGCATAACCGGGATGCTCTATCTCTATTTGAGCTATACCCACCGAAGTAGCTGTAATCTTCACCACCGGCAAACTGGTTACATGTTTCTGATTTGTCGTTCGCGATTTTGCAGCATGTAGCGCAGATGCTGCAACTCGTCGCGATTGCACTGTTTCTTTGCAATGGCCACGGAATACCAGCCGCGATCCAGCGGTACATCCTTTTTGAGAAAGATGTCACGAACCATGACGGGCTTCTTACTGCGCGTCCATCCTGCAAACACCCGTTCTAGTCTCACGAGATACCAGATACCTTCATGCTTCCGGTATCCTGACTCGTCATTGATGTTGAGCCATGTGACCTCTTCCGCCAGCAATCGCCGGCGTTTCAGCTCACGTTTGTTCGGCGGCACAGCGCGGCAGAGTATTCCAGTTTGCGCATGGACATACAGGCCTTCAACCTCGCGTTCAGCTCCCCAACACAAGCGGAAAACTTTGCCGCTCGCGCCGATGAAACAGTTGGTATCAACCATGTCCATTGCATGATCAAAGATGTGCTTGCCCGTTGCTTTGCGCTTGTCCAGGCTGGCGCACATTTCGCTATAAACATCGTTCCATGGCCGACCGACGTTTTTCTCCAGGAACCGCCTGAGCGGGCCAAGCACGTCAGTAAACCATTTCGCAGAGTAGCCGTAGTCGCGGTATGAGGCAGAAATGCCCACGCGCTTTGGCTGCTCGTCATAATCGTGGTCTGGGACATACGGCAGACGCGCGCCGAACTTGCGGTTCGGCACAGAGGACTGTCCGCGCGGCCGCTCGACCACAACTTTCTTCATGTCCGATCTCATACTCCTTCTTTCCAGGTATCGCCTGCGCGCTTAAGGCGCAAGCACGCAATCCCATCCGCGGCGAGCGGATTGGTAAGCGTTTTTTGATACGGAATCCAGCGTTGTACAATGGCGCCGTTGCCGAGCCAATGAAGGCCCAAAAATGATCCAGAGCACGGTTGTTGCTATGTTGCGACGCTGATTAGCAGAGGCTGAAAGAAGGAGCGCTTATTGGAATAGCGCGGCAGTCGCCCAATAGCAATCGTGCCGGAGTTCCGGCGCCGATTGTCTATGCAGATTGAGATTGAGTCGTTTCATCATTGGGGCGAAAGCCTCTGCGAGAACTAATATGACATGAATCGCGTTGGAGGGAAAGAGGTCCGGCAAAATAAAAACAAGAATGTTTACCGCGGATTTGCGCGGATGGACGCGGATAAAAGCCAAACAGAATTAATCATCGGCGCCGATCTGCGCATTCTGCAATGATTTATGTTCCCAACCTGGGTTCCAACCCATTGCAAGTAAAGCTCCTATTACCTCAGTAATCTTATCTTCCCTCCACTTCCAACATACACTTCACGGTCATGAGTATTGGACGCCGAATTTGGCTCTTGTTATTGCTGACCGCCATGCTCGCCGCTTCATGTGAAGCGCGGCAACTGGCTGTCATCGTGGACAAGACGAACAATACAGGCGGCCTCTCGACCATGGATCTGGCGAAGGTCTTCAAGTTTGACAGCCACAAATGGCCTGACGGCCGTCCGGTGATTCTTGTTCTGCGCGATCCTTCCACGCCGGAAATGAAGACGGCGATTGAGAAGCTCTATCACATGCAAGTCGAGGAATTTAAGTCTCTGCTGGCGGCGCATGCCAGCGGCGTAATCATTGTGCGGTCGGAAGACGAACTTTTGAAATCCGTGGAGGCGATTCCCGGCGCGGTTGGGCTGGTGGACGTTTACTCCATCAATAGCCGCGTGAATGTTTTGAAGGTTGACGGCAAGCTTCCGCTGGAGCAGGGATATTTTCTGAAAGGCAACTAGACACACAACTGCCGCGCGCTTGCATTGCTCGGGCGGCAGAAACGGTCATCGGTCATTGGTCATTGGTCATCTTTCATAGGTCATTGGGTCATCTTTCAAGGAGTTACAGATGAAGCGGATCAAGGTTTCCACGCTGGCGCTGGGCATTGTTTTTGGGATTTTTGGGCTGCATGCGTTCGCGCATGAAAGCGCCAACGGCATGCATATTTCCACCAAGTCGCCGCAGGCGCATGTGTTCTTTGAAAAAGGCATACAGAAGATGGAGATGCTGCACACGCAGGACGGCCTGGATAATTTCCGCAATGCCGTGCAGGCCGATCCGCAATTTGCCCTGGGCCATATTTTCCTCACCTTCTTTTCACAGGACCCGACGGAGCAGGTAGCCGAGCGTGAAAAAGCCCTGGCCACGCGCGCTTCCGCAGGCCCTGAAGAAAAACTGATCATCGACTGGCTGGCCAACGCGAGCCAGGCCAACTGGGTCCCGGCGATCCAGGCCATGAATGAAGCCCTCAGCGGCTATCCCAATGACAAGCATCTGCACTGGCTGGCCGGATGGTGGCTGCAACTGGACCGCAGCCAGACGCAGCGCGCCATCGCCATGTTTGAGCAGACCATGAAGATCGATCCCCAGTTTGCCGACGCTTACAACGAAGCCGCGTATTGCTACGCGCGGCAGAACAACTTTGACAAGGCGTTTGCCGACATTAAGCGCTATGCCGAACTCGTCCCCAATGAGCCCAACCCGCAGGATTCCTTCGCGGAAATCTCGCGCATGTCAGGGCGCTTTGAAGATGCTCTGACGCATTACCGCATGTCGCTCAAGATCGATCCCAGCTTCCATGAATCACAACTCGGCCTGGGCGATACATACGCCTTGATGGGCGACCAGCAAAAAGCCCGCGCGGAATATGCCAAGGCCATTGCAGTTGCGTCGCCGGTGCAGAAAGTCGTGTGGTCATTGCAGGTGGCCGCAACGTATGTCCGCGAAGGCGACCTGGCCGCGGCCGACAAAGCTTTCAGCGCCGTAGCGGAGCAGGCCCACGCCAAAGATTTCGTCAACCTTGAAGCTGAAGCGTATCGCAGCATGTCCTTGTATCAGCTTGAGGGCTCCGCGTCGTTGGCTTTGCTGGCCAAGGCTGAAGCTGCTCTCAAGGAAGTACATAAGGTCCCGCAATCGTTGCTCAACCAGGAACTGGCCCAGGTGCTGCGCACACGCGTGGAGCGCGCCCTGGCGGACAACAACGCCGAACTGGCCGCAGCCACACTCAAGCAACTGCAAACGCTTTCAGAGGCCAATGACGCTGACGGCATTATCTCCGGAGCCTTTCATGGTGCCGCCGGAACCATGGCGCTGACTGAAGGCAAATTTGCCGACGCCGTGAACCATCTGGAAGAAGACGATTCCAACGCCATCTCCATGCGCGCCCTGATTGCCGCCTATAACAAGAACGGACAGCAGGGCAACGCCACTCGACTGGCCGCCAAGCTGGCCGCGTTCAACATGCCGCTGATCGAACAGGCGGTGGTGGTGCCTGAATTCCGCAAGCAGCGCGCAGCCATGGCGTCCAAGTCGAATCCGGCGCTGGATCCGCGGGCAAAGTATCGGTGAGGCTAAGCAACTAGCAGGTAGCATTCAGCGCTCAGCAATTAGCCAAACCAAAGGCATTTCCAAGACGTTAAGCAGACTTCCCGCCGCAAGGCGGGATTTTTGCGTGTAAGAAAGATCCGGCCCGGGTTTTGTCCCGGGCCGAATGCGAGTTGCGGTGTTAACCGGCGCTACTGGATGTTCAGAGTCGCGGTGGTCGAGTGGTTCAGGCTGCCGCTGACGCCGGTGATAGTTATGGTTCGGGCACCCCTGCTTGCGTTGCGGGCCGCCGTGACTGAGAGCGTTGAAGTTCCCGATCCAGTAACGGACGTGGGGCTAAAGGTTCCTGTCACGCGCGAACCCAATCCGCTGACGCTGAGGCTTACTGTGCCGGTGAATCCATTGACCGCGCCGATCGTCACCGTGTAGCGTCCTGTGGTTCCACGGGTCACGTTGAGGCTGGCGGGAGACACGGAAATCGTAAAGTCCGGCGGATTCACTGGATTTACCACCAGCGTGACATTGGTGGAGTGACTCAATGTGCCACTGGTTCCAGTGACGGTCAGCGAGTAAGTGCCGGCCGGAGTGGTGCTGCTGGTGCTCACCGACAGCGTTGAAGAACCGGAGCCGGTCACTGAAGTTGGATTAAAGCTGGCGCTGGCGCCGCTCGGCAGGCCGCTGACGCTGAAGCTGACAACGCCGCTGAATCCGCCAAGGGCAGTCACGGTCGCGGTGTACGATGTGCCTCCGCCCTGCGTTACTGTCTGCGATGCCGGTGATGCCGTGATGGAGAAGTCAGGCCCGGTGGCGGCTGGAGGCGGCAGCACGCAATTGTTTGCAGCGTTGGAAAATTCCAACTGGATGGTGTACGCAGTGCCATTGGCGGTGTACGTTCCTTGCTGGCCGTTGCAGATGTCGCCAATTTCGCCGTTGACCATGTCATACCAGGCCAGCGGCGGCGCAAATGTGGTGGCAATGCCCACGTCTGCGTCGGTAATCGCTTCCGTCAATTCGTGGCTGGTCACGGACGTGTAATTGCCGAACACTCCGGCGTTGCCGCATCCACCGGTCGAGCAAAGGCCGCTCTGCATGTCCGGATGCACGCCGTAAAGAACATTCTTCCCGTTCAGCAGGGTCGACGTGGTGCCGTGATAGGCGCAGAAGCCGCCCGCCACGCAGCTTGACGATCCGCCCTGCGTGATGGTCTTTCCCGGGGGAAAGAAGATCATGTAGAGCGTGTTCACGTTACCCGCGGCGTCAAGAATAGGCGCCGGCAGGTGTCCCGCGGTGATCTGGGCCAGAAGTTCAGACTGGATCTGCGCATCACTGATGGTGGAACCGTTGTTGCCGGCTGACGGAACAATCTGGAACAGTCCGTCAAACGTGCCATTGCCAATCGTCTGATTCGTGCCGCCCGTAGCCGGCGTGTTGTATTGCGTCAGCAACGAGGTATAGCCGCTGTTGGCGCCGGTCAGATCGCCATAGAACTGGCCCATGGTGGGGCTGGTGGTTCCCGCAACCTGCGCGTTGTAAGAGCCGCTGCCGTACAGCACCTGCACCACGTGGACGTTCGAAATCACCGGTCCACCAAAGTAGCTCAGGTGCGCGCCCGCGGGGGCCGCAAATCCAACGGCGGCATTATTAGCACTATTGGGATCGAGCACCGGCACAATGTGCAGCCGGGGCCTGGCAGGGACTGGCGCACTCTGTGCCAGGGCGGACAAGGCGCTGAAAATGACCAGGCTTGCCAGACAAAGAACTATCCACGCGGGGTGACGTGTTCGCTTAAACATTCATGATCTCCTAAGCCGTAAATTCCTGAAAGGGATGAGGCCAAGCCTTGCCGCGAACTATGAATGTATGAAATCCCAGCGACGAACGAGGGTGAGCAAAGTGTACTCAGGAATCGCGGCGATGCAAACGGAAAATTGCGGGAGAAGCAACGTCGGAATATCTTTGCTCTGGCTGAATGCCGAGCGCTGAGTGTAGCCGCGCTCCGCGCGGCCCCCGGTTCGTATCAGGGCCCGGGCTTCAGCCGGGCCGGTAAAGGGCCGTAGTAGAATCCCGGCTTTAACCGCTTTCTATGGTAAAGCTCACCCGAAAATCGGACCGGCGCAATATTGTCGCTAGTCGGCGGACGTTTTTCGCCGGGTGTAAGACCTATATGGAGCGACGATTTTTTGAGGCGCAGAACGAAGCCGAGCTTTTTATTGACGTGCTGCGGACGAACACCCTGGCCGGCAAGTTTAAGCTGCACAACTTTGTGGTGATGCCGGACCACTTTCATGTGCTCCTGACCGTTGACGGCAATACCAGCATTGAACGCGCGGTTCAACTCATTAAGGGCGGGTATTCATTCCGGCGCAACAAGGAACTCGGGCTGGAAGGAGAGATCTGGCCGCCGGGATTTTCGGAAGTGCGGATCCGGGACAGGAAGAGCTTTCTGGCGCATAAAAAATATATCGATGAGAACCCGGTGAAAGCCGGACTGGCCAAGAGCGCCGAAGAATATCCGTATTGCTCGGCCTATTTCCGGAAGAAGAAAAAAGCCAGTGGTACCCGCGGCATGCTGGGCGCGAATCCTGGTTCGTATCAGGGCCCGGGCTTCAGCCGGGCCGGTAAACGATCTAAAATGACCCGGCTTTAGTTGTCTCTAGCGCCAGATGTGCCTGAATCTCGTCATCAAAGTCGCTCTGCTTCCGCTTGCGCCAAAACATTGATTCACCCCTCCACTTCACCTGATCCCAGGACGCGTCCGATGGCCGCCGCCAGGCGTCGCCACTGGCCGGTTTCATGGACTAACTGTTTTCGGCCTGTCCGGGTGAGGAGGTAGAAGCGGGCCTTGCGATTGTTGTCGCTGGTGCCCCATTCGGCGGAGATCCAGCCACGCGTTTCCAATCGTTGCAGGGCAGAGAGAGCCGTGATCCACCAACAACTCGTCACCGGAGAGCATCTGAATGGCTCGCGCAATACCCTGGCCATGCTGGCGGCCAAAAAGCAGCGTGCGTAAAATCAGCAAATCCAGCGTGCCCTGCAGTAATGCGATGCGATCTTTCTCATCTCGGGTCGGCATTCGACATGAGTATGCATTTTTTGTCGGGTAGAATGTCAACACGAACGCAGCCACTATCTCTGCGTCAGTGACGGTCTCCTTCGAACTGAACTGAGCGGGCCGAAACATATGGCTGCATGAAACCGGCCCTCTCTGCGTTCTTCCCAAGGAGGCTGGGGCGTAGCTTCGTCTGGCTGCGTGCTGGCGGCTGATGGCTGATTGCTGCTGTAATTTCATGTATCCTTTACTTTCTTTCAATTGCAGTCTTAGGAGATTCAATGAGGGCAGGGGCGTTCAGGGCCTTTTACGGCGGAATAGCGTTTTTAGCGGTATGTGCGGCGGGCTTGTTGAGCGGATGCGCCAGCGGACACAAGCAGTTTCTGTACGCGGCGGGCCCGGGGACCAATGAGGTCTTTGAGTTCCGCGTGCAGTCCAATGGCACCCTGTTGCCTTTGGGGACGCCGAATTTCCCTGTTGGATCCAATCCGGCGGCGCTGTTGCCGCATACTTCCGGCGACTTCCTTTATACAGCAGACTTTTCCGGCAATGACGTGACCTTGCTGGACATTAACTCGGGCAACGGCAATCTCTCCGTCCCGGTAAGCACCAGCATTGTTTCTCCGGTGAACCCGACCAACGTTTTTGCCACCGATATAGGTCCGATTTCCCTGGCCATGTCGCCCGTGTCTCCGTTTCTCTATGTGGTAAACCAGACATCCGGCGACGTAACCGGTTATACGGTGGACCCGGGCAGTGGAAGCCTGGTCGTTATTCAGGGTACGCCGAGTTCGCCGGCTTCGCCGTTCCCGATCCAGCCGCCGTCGCATCCTTCATCTGTGGCAATTGCGCCTACGGGCAACTTCCTGTTTGTGGCCAATGGCACGGAAGGGACCATCGCTGTGTTTAGTATCGGTGGAAATGGGGCGCTGACGCAGGCAGGATTGCCGGTCTCAGTGGGCACGGGCGCCACCCCGACCTCGATTGCGGTGGAACATTCCGGCCGCTTTCTTTATGTGGCGGATTCCGCCCACAACGCGGTTGCCGGATTTGCGATTCAAAGCAATGGAACGCTTGCTCCGATCAGCGGCTCGCCATTTGCCGCCGGCACAGCGCCGCTTGGCCTGGGCATTGATCCGCAGGGAGCGCTCTTGTTTGCCGCCAACAGCGGGTCCAATAACGTTTCTGTTTATGCCATTGATTCCAGTTCCGGCGCGCTGGGCCAGGTGAGCGGATCGCCCTTCCCCACGGGCGGCGTTGGCCCTTCAGCCGTTGCCGTGGACGCAGATACCAATTTTGTCTATGTGACGGAGCAGACAAGCCACGATATTGCCGCTTTCAGTATTGCCTCGAACGGCGCGCTCGAACAGATAAAGGGATCGCCCTTTGGCGTGCCCACATCAGCATCGACGATTACCTTGGTAAAGCGCTGAAGAAACGTGAAGAGCTAAAGAACGTGCGATCGGCAAAGCCAACGTTGTGCGGCGCTGGAAGTGTGGTGACCGGCCAACGAGGTTGCGGGAAAAAGTGTCCTTAATGAACACAAGTGTCAGGGCACGAGTTCAAGTCGTGCCGTAAGTGCTTCAAAATAATCCTGGCTGTAGCCCCTGAAAAAATAAAATGGCGGATTGAAACTGCGGCAATCGACGAAAAGCCGCTGAAATCAAGGCCCACGAAAGTCCCTGCTGCCGGTGCAATTCAGGCTATGCACTGTTGGTGCTTGTGCCCGATTTTCAAAGCGTGCTAAACAAGCCAGTACGATGGAATCGGTGTACCAGGACGAAGCGCAGGTTAGCGAAGTTGGGCTAACGCCGCAGGACCAGCTCCGTCTGCAATGGCGGCAGCAGCCGGGGGCGGTCCCGTTGCTGCGCCAGAAAAACGTTATCGACCAGAACGCTGAGCTTCTGCCTTTTGCCGCTGTTGCCGGGCTGCGCGGGTGGATTTCTCCCGGCATGTTTGCGCTGCAAGGGCTGGTGCTGATAGCGGTCATCGCCGCCGGCATGAACTGGCTGACCACGCGCCACTCCGGCAAGCTTGAAGAAGATATCACCGCATTGCAGGCCGGCTCAAAGATAGAGATCAAGCGCCAGGAAGAAATTATTGCAGCCACGCAGGCGGAGATCAGAAGAATTTCCAGTTCGCCGAACTCGACTTTTAAGCTGCACATTTCCGCAACGCCGCTCAGCCGCGAGCAGGCGCTTGCGGCGCTCAACAGTTCGCTGGAGGAATCCCGCAGCTCTGAGGAGCAGTACAAGGAAAAAATGGCCGCGCGGGAGCGTCACCTTCGCGCGCGGCAAAGCACAATGGCGATCGTAAATTCGGGCAGCCCGCTCATTTTTTCATTGGCGCTGTTTCTGGCCGCGGGCCTGTTCAGCCAGGGCGCGCAGAAAGAGTTTCCGCGCAATCGGCACGCCCGCAATTTGGCCGACTATTATCTTTACTTCATCACCGCGGAAGGCCTTTGGCCCAATCTGGTGCTGCTGGCGTTTTTGTTTGTGGCATTGAGCGGCAGTGACTATGGCTTTGACGGATTGTTTTCCAGCGTTGGCCCGCTCTTCTGGGTAGTTTTCTGGATTGGCTTTTATGCCCTGCTGCTGCGCTTTTTTGTGATGACGGCTCGCGGCCTCTATCGCGCCATGCAGGCGCGTCCGCCTGCGAGCGAATGGGGCTTCGATAATCAATTGCTCTTCCGCATCCACAATAGTTTTTTCATTGTGTTTGCAGGATTGGAAGCTGTGTTTCTCGCGCTGTGCTATGCGTTTTACTTTTTGCAGAGCCACGCAGCGTAGGCCTGAAGCAGCCGCGATTTGCGCAAAGGAACACGAATTTCCTTCCCTTTTTTCGATTCGCGTTTCTGCGCACGATCTAAATTGACTAATGGACTCGTGGCAAATTTCTTCTTTCTCTTGGCCCATCAAAGCTCGCGAATAAAGACGTCCCATGAGAATATTCTGCCGCTTCCCTTTGTGTTCCTTCGTGTCCTTTGTGGTTAAAGTTTGTCTGCCGCTTTTTGCAGCAACTCCCACGCTTCCTGCACGTCGCGCCAACTGGTTTCCAACTGGCCGATCGCCAGCCGCAGCGTGACCTTGCCATTCAGCACCGTACTGGCAATGAACATGCGGCCTGAAGCGTTTACTTGTTCCAGGATCGCCCGGTTCTCGTCGTCAGAACCTTTATAGCGGAAGCAGACAACAGACAGCGGCGCCGGAGCGACGCGCTCGAACTTGGGATGCGCGTCCACCAGCGCGGCAAAATCCTGCGCCCACTGGATGTGCGAACGCAGCATGGCTTCAATGCGTTCGCGCCCAAAGTAGCGCATCACAAACCACAGCTTCAGCGCGCGGAAACGATGCCCCAGCGGAACGCCGTAATCCATCAGGTTATGCGCCCGAGGATCGTCCTGCGTCTTCAGGTAATCCGGCGTGAGGGAAAATGCTCGCCGCAGAATGTCCGGCCTGCGCGTATAAAACGCGCTCAGGTCAATGGGCGTAAGCAGCCACTTGTGGGCGTTGAATACCAGAGAATGCGCGCGCTCCACTCCTGCCATAATGTGGCGCTGTTCCGGCAGGATCGCCGCCGCGCCGGCGTAAGCGGCGTCCACATGCAGCCACAGGCCGTGTTTCTCGGCTACGTCCGCAATCTGCGGCACAGGATCAATGCTGGTGGTCGAAGTTGTGCCCACCGTCGCAACCACGCAGAACGGACGCTTGCCCGCGCGTTTGTCTTCTTCCACCATCTTTGCCAGTGCGTCGGCGCGCATGCGGAATTCCTTGTCCGATGGCACCTTGCGAATGTTCTTCTGGCCCACGCCCACGGCAATCGCGCCTTTCTCAATCGACATGTGTGACTGGTCAGACGTGTACAGCACCATATCGTTGCGGCTTCCCGCGGTCCGCGCTTCCGGATCGATCAGTTCGCGCGCGCAAACCACCGCGTGCATGCTGCTGGTGGAAGCCGTGTCGTAAACAATGCCAAACCATCCTTCAGGCACGCCGATCCATTGCCGTAGCCAATCCAGCGCGCGCTGTTCCAGCTCCGCTACAGCGGGAGAAGTCTTCCAGTGCAGTCCGTTGGTGTTGAGCGCCGCGGCCAGCATCTCACCCAGGATCGCCGGCGTGGATCCAGTGCAGGCAAAGTAGGCAAAGAAGCGCGGATGATTCCACTGCGTTACCGCCGGCATCACCAGCCGGTCAAAATCGCGCAGGATCGTATCAAACGTCTCGCCTTTTTCCGGCGCCGATTTCGGCAGCGCATCCAGCAGGTCCCCCGGCTTTGTCCGCGCCAGGACCGGCATTTCTGACACATTGGTCAGGTACTCGGCAATCCAGTCCACGGTCTCGTGGCCGGCGCGGCGGAAGTCTTCCACATAGGCCTGCCAATCGGTCTTTTGCTGGGCTGCCTGCGGCGCCGCTGCGGTGTCGTTAGGACCAGTGGAATCAGTGGTTTTGCTCATAATTTAGCCCTTAGCTCTCAGCCGTTAGCCTCACTCTTGATCTTTAGCCCTGGATGTTGAGCGCTACCACTCTGGCTAAAGGCCAAAAGCTAAAGGCTAAAAGCTGTTTTTAACATTAACTTTCTTGACAACACCCAAAAATCTAGACTACTATCCGCTGAGCATGCACGCCAGCCGATTTACTTTCGCGTTTACTTACCGCTACCACTTTACGGGTAGCGGCGACGCGGATCTGTGCTGACAATGCAATAAGAAGTTAGTCATCATAAATCACCGCAAGCCGCGATCCCCAAAGGGTCGCGGTTTTTGCTTTGGACGTTCATCGCAAGCCAGGTGCCCGAAGGCGCACGCCGGTGTTGGGGGCGGGCGGATGGCGTAGCGATGAACATCAAACAAATTGAACCACTACTTTTCGCTTTAGGAGCTTTTTTGTGGGCTTACAAAACGTTACCGGCGACAAAACTCTTGACGACTGGCGCCGACAGATTGACGCGCTCGATACCGAACTGCTTCGCCTGCTCAATCAGCGCGCCGCCATCGCCTGTGAAATTGCCTCCATCAAGGTGGCCTCGGGCCTGCCTGCTTACGACGGCAATCGTGAACGCCAGGTACTGGCCCGTATGGTGGAAAAGAATACCGGCCCGCTCGACGAACAGAGCATCACCGACATTTTCTCCGGGATCATCCGCGAAACGCGTCGCCTGGGCACAGAGCGCATGGAGGAGCAGAGCGGAGAAGCAACAGTAAGGGTTCGGCCGTGACCAAAATTATAGTGCGCTCGAGAACGATGCCGCACCGCCAGAAAGTTTCGATTAACGGTTTGGATTTTGGATTTTTGGATTTTGATTTTGATCGTGGTTTTGATTTTGGCCAATTACTAATTACCAACTGCTTGGTTTGGCTAATTGCCAATTGCTATTTGCTAATTGCTTTTTCACAGGAGTTTTTCTCATGGTCATCAATATGGCGGCAGGCTCGTCGGAAGCGGAACTTCAACACGTAATTGAGCGGGTCATCGAATGCGGTTTTCAGCCGCATGTCACGCGCGGTGCGGAACGCGCCATTGTGGCCGCGGTCGGCTCCGGCGGCAACCGCGTCGCCTTGGAAGCGCTCAAGGCCGCGCCGGGCGTAGAAGACGTTGTGCCCATCGCGCACCCGTTCAAGCTGGTGAGCAAGCAAACCAAGAGCGGACGCACGCAGGTTGGCGTTGGCGGCGTCATTATCGGTGGTGAAGAAGCTGTGGTGATTGCCGGGCCATGCTCGGTTGAATCGCGGGAGCAGCTTTTCTCCACGGCGCGCTCCATCAAAGCCGCTGGCGCAACGCTGCTGCGCGGCGGCGCATACAAGCCACGAACCTCGCCCTATGATTTTCAGGGCCTTGGCATTGAGGCGCTGCGTCTGCTGCGTGAAGTCCGTGAAGAAGTTGGCTTGCCCGTGGTCACCGAGGTGATGAGCACCAATGACATTCAGCTCATCTGTGACCATGCCGATATGCTTCAGGTGGGCGCGCGCAACATGCAGAACTATGACCTGCTGCGCCAGCTTGCCAAAGCCAAGAAGCCAATCCTGCTCAAGCGCGGCCCGTCTGCGAGCGTAAAGGAGTGGCTGCTCGCGGCGGAATATCTTCTGGCCGGCGGTAATGACAACGTTGTGCTCTGCGAGCGCGGCATCAAGACCTTTGAAAGTGAGATGACGCGCAACACGCTCGATCTTGCCGCCGTCGCTCTGGTGCGCGAGCTTTCGCATCTTCCTGTTCTCGCCGACCCATCGCATGGCACCGGCAAGCGCGAACTGATCGCTCCCGCCAGCCGCGCGGCTCTGGCCATCGGAGCCGACGGGTTAATCATTGAAGTGCATCCGTGTCCGGAGCGCGCATTGTCAGACGGCGCGCAGTCGCTCAACCTTGATGAATTCGCACGGCTGATGAAGGGCTTGTCTGCGCCAATCCGGAGCGTGGCGATGGCGGTTCCGCTGGCGACGGCAAACGGCAGATGAGCTTAAGCGTCGGGAACAAGTGGCGCTACGTGGTCCGTGGGCGGTATGGTGGATGTTGACTTGCGATGAAAGAGAAAGTCGATCCTGAACTTCTACAGGCGCGCTGGGTATTGAGCGGCATCCGGTCTGACGATCTGCCTGATCTGGCAGTGGCAGCCCTTCAGCAGGGCTTCGATAGGACTGCTTTACGGCAACTTGCGGGGCTGGTGCGGCCCACGCTGGCAGATTTAGAAGACCTTCCGCAGCGTGCATTCATCGACATGGGCATGACGCCCATGAGCAAAGATCAAGCTGTCGAAACCGGAAATGCTGCCACCGGGATTGTTCAAGCTACTGAGGTTGGCAACATAAACAAACTCTTTCGGCACTGGCTGGCCAGAGGCTCCTGCAGGATCACCCGACGTTCCCGCATCTGGAGAGTTCACGCGTATTCCTTGACATCCCAAAATCAAGGTAGAAAGAGCAAGCAAAAGGAACAGACCAAAAGTTTTCACGGCGGAATCGGCTTTCCCCAAGGGCTGAGGGTTCAACCTTGCGATTCAGCAGCTCTCGGCAGGGTTGCTGGATTCTGGAAGCAAAAATTTCTTAGCATCTGTTAAGCCCCCAAAACGCCAATTTTCACCGCAGCTCCCAAACCTCCACCATTCCGCTGCTGTCTCCCAGCGCCACGAGCTTACCGTCCGGCGAGACAGCAATCGCCTTGATGCTCGTCATGTCCGTGGCGAATGCCCGCGGTTCTGGAGCGCTGGCGGAAACAACCCCGGCAATACCATCGTTGTTGGCGATCACAAAGCTGTCGCTGGTTGGCGCAGCGGCATACACAATGCCCACGCCCAGGTTGGGCAGAGCAAGATTCTTTCCTTCGCGGTTGCCGCTCGAATACATCGCCCCGCCCAGTGAGGACCATCGCACCATCATCTTGCCGTCCCGCGAAGGCACGCATTTATCTGGCTCGCTGCAAGCAGGAAAATTTCCCAGCTCACGCCCTGATTCCAGTTCGCGCACGGTAAATCCTTTTGCGCCCTTTCCCATCACCAGCCACGCGCCCTCGGGAGAAAGCTCCACCACCGAGCCGGTGCCCGAATGCACAATGCGATTTCCGCTCACGTCCCACACCGCGGCCTTTTCGTCTCCCGCCACGCCAAGCATGTCATTCGGTCCAAAGACCATGGACCTCACGTTGCTGGTTTCCAGTTTGCGCGTCATCCGGCCTGAAGCCACGTCCCAGATTTCGACGCCGCCATAGCGCTCAGTCGCAACCACGTTTCCTGACTTCGAGACGGCAATTGCGCCGGTGGCATAATCCGGGTGCATGGTTGCCACGGGCTGTCCCGTCGCCAGGTCGAATACCGTGATGGGTGAAGGCGGTATGCCTTCGCTGCTGGAACGGCGTGCCTCTTGCGCCACCGCCAGGCGGCTACCGTCGCCGGAAAACGCCATGGCGGAAACCTCACCGTATTCCTTCCACTTGAGCCGCATCTTAAACCGCGCAACCTTCTGCTCCAGAACCAGACGCAGCCAGCGCACCAGAATTTCAGTTGGAGCTTTGCCCACGCCCGCGCCTCTGTTGTATTTCACCTGGGGAGGCATCTCTCCATCCAAAGAGCGGCCCATGAAATAAACCTTGCGGTCTGAGAGGCGCACCAGAAACGTGCCCCAGGAGGGGGCATATCCCGGCTCGCCGGAGTCGTAGTGCCCCATTTCCACCTGCGACTCAATCACGCACACCAGAGTGCGCGCGCTGGCCGGCGCGGCGGCCTCCAATCCGGGCACGCGGATCGCTGGATTATGTGCCCACGGCGCTTTGCTCTTTTCGCGGTGAAAAAGAATGGTGACGGGCCCTTCCGGCCATCCATCGGCAACCTCGCCGCCAGCATATGGCTTGTCGCAGATCGTTGCCGCCGATGAAGCCACGCCGCCGGCGGGCGCTGCCTTTTTAGCCTGGCCCGCTACCAGAGTCGCTACTACCAGAAACAGCCACAGACACAGCCGCATCTTCCTCATCAACATTCCTTTCCGCCCCACGAAACCATTGTGTCGTACAAGTCCGGCATGGGGAAGTGCATTCGTTTGGCGCCCGTTGCCGGAGGTTTGCCTGTCACCGCGAATCTTCTTGACTCTCTTAGCAAATCGAGATATTTAAAGCAGGCAAATACCCCCTTGTTACGTTTACTTTAGGCTGAGAGCAACAGGTGCTCTCCAGCCGCTATCGATCTGCAGTCTGAAGCATACGAGCAGAGCGGAAGTTTAAGTGGTCCTAACTGCATCTTCCGGCTTGGTGTTTGCTGCTCAGGAGCTGAGTAGAACGATTTTACTTGCAGGCCAAGTCCGGCGCACTGGCATCGTTTGGCTCGTGAGCGGCACCTAACAGGGTGATCGCCCATTGAATCCAGGCGGGCCACTGCTTACTCTCCAACTCACCAACCAATTGAAACATCCCGCACTGTCAATAGGGCCCGTAGCCACCTCTGCACTGGGCAGCCAGACAACAGTTTCGCAAAAAAGGAGAAACCAATGGATTTCGGAAAAATGAAAGAGCAAATGAGCGGAAAGATAAAAGAAGAACTCACCCAAAAAGTCGATGAGGTAAAAGCAGACATAGAAAAGAAGTTCAGCAGCGTCGGAGGGGCGCAAAAACCCGATCAAAACGCAAGCTCTGTTGAGGGGCAGAAGTTGAACGAGTCCCGGCCTGAGCCGGCGGGTCAGACAGACGCCGAACTCAATACTGAAAATACATCGGTCGACACCAGGGCTGTGGCCGAGAGCGATTCATCTGAACGTGACGACGAGAGCCAGGATGAAAAGGAAGTCGCCTAAAGCTTAAAGGACCGTTCTTCCATCTCAGGGTTGAAGAACGGTCTTTCCTTGCGAACCCCCTTCAGACTGAATGGCCATTCAGTGTATCCTGTATCCACTTCATTAACAGCGCATGATTTCGCTGAAGGGGCGCGTCCATGAGCACTATTACTGCTGCGTCGAGCATAAGCACGCCAACCACTTTATCCCGAGCGAAAGCCGTACCGTGGCTGGTCTGGGCCAATGTGATTGCCTCCATGTGTATTTCCACCGGGCTTTATTGGGATATTTCCTGGCATGAAACCATTGGTCGTGACAGCTTCTGGACGCCCGCTCATCTGCTGATCCAGTTTGGGGCGGTGCTGGGCGCTTTTGGCTCTGCCGTAGTCATCATGCGGACCACTTTTGGCGGCGACACTGAAGAGCGACGGAATTCAGTAAATGTCCTGGGCTTTCGCGCGCCGCTGGGAGCTTTTATCGCGGCCTGGGGTGGCGGCGCCATGCTGACTTCCGCGCCGTTCGATAACTGGTGGCATGAAGCCTACGGGCTCGACGTAAAGATCATCAGCCCGCCGCACATGCTGCTGGCGCTGGGCATTGCGGGAATTATGTGGGGCGGCGCGATTCTGGGTGCCTCGTACCTCAACCGCGCCGACGGGGAACAACGCACCAAGCTGCAGCGGGTCGTGTTGTTGATGGGCGGCTTCATCGTGATTCAGACCATGACGCTCAAGCTGGAATACACGAACCGCGTTTTGTTGCACAGCGCCATTTCGTACATGGTGATCGGAATCGGCACGCTGCTTTTGCTGGAAGGGCTGGCGCGCGTCACCGCACATCGCTGGGCGCGCACTATCATGACCGGCATTTACTCGGCCTTTGTCTTGTTTCTCATGTGGGTGCTCCCGCTCTTTCCCGCGCATCCCAAGCTTGGCCCCGTCTACCAGAACATCACGCACATGGTGCCGCTGCCGTTTCCGCTTTTGCTGATCGTTCCCGCGTTTTTTCTCGATTTGCTTTTACCTCTGTTCAAAGACGCGCCCAAGTGGCAGCACGCTATTTTTGGCGGCGTGGCTTTTCTGGCGATTCTTATAGCAGCGGAATGGCCCTTTGCGACGTTTTTGATGTCGTCCATGGCGCGGAACAGGTTCTTTTCCACCACTGATTTTCCGTACTTCGCGCTGCCTACATCTCCCACGGTCAACCACGTTTTTGTGCCCTGGGAGCGAACTCCGGCTGAGTTCTGGCGCAACATGGGCTTGGGATTCCTATTCTCGGTAGCCAGTATGTGGGCCGGTATTTACTGGGGCAACTGGCTTAAAAAGGTGAGGCGGTAAAGCAATGCGCCTGGCGACACGCTTCGTTTTCTTGGCCCTTTGTCTTCTTTTTTTGCCGCTGGCTGGGACTGCCCACGTCAACAGCCCAGATGTTTATTTTGATGGCTATGCCGGGCCGTACCACTTGCTTGTCACATTGCGACCGCCCGCGGTGGTGCCGGGCATAGCACAGGTGCAAATTCGCACCGTGTCAAACGATGTAAGCGAAATAAAAATCCTGCCCTTACGCATGATCGGCGTTGGCGCAAAGATGGCTCCACTGCCTGATCCCGCAAAGCGCTCGAAAGATGATCCGCAGCTTTTTACTGGAAATCTGTGGATCATGGTACGCGGCTCCTGGAAGGTACAGATCGAGGTCACGGGACAAAAAGGCGTCGCACAGCTCGACGTTCCTCTGCCTGCGGTCTCTACCAGTTCACAACCGATGCAGACAAGTTTGGGAATTCTGCTGGCATTTCTGGGGTTGGCATTGGCTGCGGGCTTTATTGGCATCATCTTTGCGGCCACGCGCGATGCAGCATTAAAAGGCGGAGAAACGCCTGCGCCCGCGCAGGCTCGCCGTGGATGCATCGGCCTGGCCGTGGCCACGGCAATCGTGCTGGCGGCATTCATCCTGGGCAATCTGTGGTGGGGAAGTGAAGCCAGCGCCAATGATCGCCTGAACTATCGGCTTCCCAATATGCAGCCTTCTCTAACTGCGGGAAACGTGCTGCGTCTGCATCTTGATAATCCAAATGAAGCTGAGCCAACTCGCTTTCGAACGGAGCAGCCGGATCGCATCCTCCTGGATGACCTCATCCCAGACCATGGCCATCTCATGCATCTTTTCATTGTGCGCATGCCGGATATGAAAGCGTTCTTGCACCTGCATCCGGACCAGACCCAGCCCGGCGATTTTGCCGTGAACCTGCCGATCATGCCGGAAGGCCAATACAAACTTTACGCTGATATCGTTCATCACACCGGCTTTCCTGAGACGCAGGTTGCCACCGTGAATCTGCCGGCCATTACCGGCGTGGCACTAAGCGGCGACAATGCCGGCTCCGTCGACCTGACGCCCGCTGACAAAGTCGCGCAGCTTTCCGGCGGCTATCGCATGGCGTGGGAGCGCGACGATCTTTCTTCCAAAAACCTTTCCCTCAAAGATCTTTCTTCCAAAGATCTTGCATTCAAAGATCGCCCTTTCAAAGTCAACCAGCCTTACTGGTTCCGCTTTCGCGTGGAAGATAAAGACGGCAAACCCGCCGCCGATCTTGAGCCCTACATGGGCATGGCTGCGCATGCCGTTTTCATGAGTACAGACGGCAACGTTTTTGCGCACATCCATCCTGCAGGTTCTGTTTCCATGGCCGCGGTAAATCTGGCCGAAGGCGGTAACGCCAAGGCAGGGATGGAAAACATGGGCCATGCTGTACCTTCCTCCGAGATTTCATTTCCTTATGGTTTCCCCAAGCCGGGTGACTATCGAATCTTCGTGCAGGTAAAGCGTGCAGGGAAGGTTGAGACCGGTGAGTTTGTAGCCAAAGCCGAGTGAGTGTTTTTGCAAACGCCGATCAAGGACATCTCAATGAACAAGCACGATCCTGCTTATATCCATACTCTCTTCATGGCTGCGTTCAATGCAGGCGATATTGATGCGCTTGCAGCGCTGTATGAGTCAAATGCTGTCCTCGTCGTCAATGGTCAACCTGTTGCGGGCCAAGAGTTGATTCGAGATGCTTATGAGAGTTTTCTTGCCCGGCGGCCTCGAATGTCACTTCAGACTCGCTCAGCAATTGTGTTCGACGACAATCTGGCCGTGTTGCACGGTGATTGGGTTCTCGAACCCGGTCCAGCAGACGAAACTGGCAAAACGACGCGAGGTCTGAGCACCGAAGTGGTTCGTCGACAAGCAGATGGTTCCTGGCGGTTTGTCATCGATAATCCCTATACTCCTGCGCAGAGGCCCTAGCTGGCATTTTGCCATCGCTGGTTTCGCGGAGTACAATTCCCTTCGCGATGTCCCGCTTCTTCCACGGCTTTACTTGACGGTAGTCGGCCAAACCTCCGGTCGGACGTTCTCTACCCTCATCTCTGAATAAGCCGAAAAGGAAGAATTTATGTTTCATTCCACGTTGCGGAGTATTTCTGCCGTCTCGCTTTTTCTGTTGTGCGCTGCTTGCGCATTTGCCCAAAGCAAGTCGCGCCACTTTGAGCTTAATTATTCCTTCACCGTTCGCATTACCGATCCCGGCAAGCCGCTCGATATCTGGTTCCCCGTGGCGCAGTCTGACCGGTTTCAGCAGGTGAATGTGCTTTCCAAAAGCGGCGACCTAGCGCTTAAGGAAACAACCGAGCATGAGTACGGCAACAAGATGTTTTATGCCCACACGGACAAAGCAACCCAGCCCGAGTATCACTTCACCGTTAAATACGATGTGGTGCGGCTGGAGCATCTGGCCGCGGTATCGCTCAAGCAGCCAGCATCGGAAAAAGACCTCCAACGTTTTTTACAGGCAGACAAGCTGGTGCCCATCACGGGTAAGCCCGCCGAACTGGCATTTGCTCAGATAAAACCGGGCATGTCTGACCTGGATAAAGTCCGTGCGTTCTACGATTACACTTTTTCCACCATGAAGTATGACAAGACTGGGACCGGCTGGGGCCGCGGCGATGCGCTCTGGGCCTGCGACGCCAAACATGGCAATTGCACGGATTTCCATTCCGTCTTTATCTCCATGGCGCGTTCGCAGAAGATTCCTGCCCGCTTTGAAATGGGACTGTCATTGCCGGAAGGGCAGAATTCTGGCCAGATTGCCGGTTACCACTGCTGGGCAGAGTTTTATACCCGCGCGCGCGGCTGGTTCCCGGTGGACATCTCTGAAGCCTGGAAGCACCAGGAGAAAAAGGATTACTTCTTCGGCGCGCATGACGTCAATCGAGTGCAGTTCAGCCTGGGCCGCGACCTGCAACTGAGTCCGGCGCAGCGCGGCGATCGTGTGAATTATTTCATTTTTCCGTATGTTGAGCTGGATAGAAAGCCCTATCCCAATGTGGCCTACGCGTTTTCATTTAGCGACGTTTCTGGCGGGCGCGAAGCCACCCGCGCTGCAAGATAAATTTTAAATTGCCAATTTTTCTCAGATCCGTGGCCTGTGGTTGTCCAAAACAACACAGAGCGCCGGTTAAAGGCCGGCGCTTTTTACGCGATAAAATTCTGTTGTGGCCATCTTTCTGAACATTCGCCTTGCCGCCAGCCTCATCGTCGCGCTTGCGAGTTCCTTTGGCGGCAGCCCCCAGGCTCCGCCTCAGCATGCGCGCGTGGAACTGCTTTCGCGGCAAGCGTCGGTGAAGCCCAACTCTGACCTGCAACTGGGCGTTCACTTCATCCTGGAGAAAGGCTGGCACATTTACTGGATCAATCCTGGTGACTCCGGCCAGCCGCCTTCTTTTAACTGGAAGTTGCCTCTTGGCTTCAGCGCCGGAGAAATACAGTGGCCGCGTCCTGAGCGGTTGCAGCCGAGCAAAGAATTGCTTGATTACGGCTATGACAATGAAGTCTTGCTCCCGCTTACAATTCACGCGCCATCTGCTATCGGCGGCCGCGCGGCGGAATTCGCTGCCGACGCCAAGTGGATCACTTGCCGCGAAGTTTGCATTCCGGAGCATGCTGACCTGCATCTGAGTTTGCCTGTGGGTGCGACTACTAGCCTGGACCAGCAACATTCGCAGCTTTTCGCAAAGACTGACAGACTGATCCCACAACCTTTGCCTCGCGGCTGGAATGCAAGCGCCACGTCGGGCAAAGATGATTTCGTCCTGACGATCCGCGCCGGCCAGCCCATCACGCAGGCTGATTTTTTTCCGCTTGATCCGGGGCAAATCGATAATGCTGCGCCGCAAAAACTTCAGCAGACGTCCCATGGCGCGAAGATAGCTTTGAAGAAATCCGATCTGCTTATTAAACCGATTACAGCTCTTCGCGGCGTACTGGTAATTCCCGGCGGGCCGGCTTACCGGATTGAAGCGCATGTGCGCCAGCCGATACAATAGTTTGCGAAACGAAGTTTATAAAGGAGGGCGCAATGAACCGTCGGTATCGTTTTATACGGCGAGCGTGCGCGCTGCTGGCGCTGGTGGCGTCGGCATTTGCCGTAAAGGTCGGCGATCCCGCGCCCGGCTTTACCGCCGTGGACAGCAATGGCAAGCAGCAGCGCCTCTCTGATTACAAGGGCAAATTTGTGGTGCTGGAATGGCACAATCAGGGCTGCCCGTACACGAAAAAGCATTATGAGAGCGGCAACATGCAGCGGCTGCAAAAAGAGTGGACGGCCAAAGGTGTAATCTGGCTTACGGCGATTTCCTCGGCTCCCGGAACGCAGGGCTTTGTTACGCCGTCGCAGGAAAATAATTATCTCAAGACGATGAACGCCGCGCCCACCGCTGTGCTGATGGATCCCGGCGGATCTCTGGGCCATCTCTATGCCGCAAAAACAACGCCGCACATGTTCATCATCGATCCCAACGGGACGCTGATCTATAACGGCGCTATTGACGATCACCCAACCTCTGACCAGGGCGACATTGCGAGATCGAAGAACTATGTTTCGGCGGCGCTTGAGCAAGCCATGGGCGGCAAGCCGGTGGCTGAGGCGGCAACGCGTCCTTACGGCTGCTCCGTAAAATACAAGGACTGAGGCCTCACTCACCCGATGCGCCTTTCCGCCGAGTTGCAGGACGCCATTCAGCGGGAGACCGACAAAGTTGATCATCGCAAGCTCGCGCAGGCGACAGCCCAAATTACTGAACACTATAAGGCCGCTGATTTCTCCACTCCTGCGGTTGCCTCTGAAGCGCATCGCGCCGCTTATCTCGCGGTGCGGCTGCCCGCGACGTATGCTGCTATCCAGCGCGTGTTTGCTGAAATCAAGTTGCGCGCGCCACGGGAAGAAATTGTCAGCCTGCTCGATCTCGGCGCTGGTCCTGGTACAGTGCTGCTTGCCGCCGCTGAACAGTTCCCGCAGCTTCAGCAAGCCACGCTGATCGAATCGGACGCTGGTTGGATCGCCGTGGGCAAGCGTCTGGCCGAGCAAAGCGGATCGACAATTGTCCAGCAGGCGCAATGGCTCAAGCAGGACCTGCGCTCCGGGCTGACCTGTGAAAAGCACGACCTCGTCGTGATTTCTTACACGCTCGGCGAGCTGCCGCAAGCGGCCGCAGAAGCCGTGCTCAATAAAGCGTGGAAATGTGCGGCCAAATTTCTTGTGGTCATTGAGCCGGGGACGCGCCGTGGTTTCGCAGCCATCAACGCAGCGCGATCTGCGTTGCTTGCGAATGCAGCCATGATTCTTGCTCCGTGTCCGCATCATTTCACGTGTCCCATGGACGCCGTCGGCGACTGGTGCCATTTTTCGCAGCGCGTGGAACGCACGTCGCAGCACCGGCAATTGAAAGGCGGCGCGCTTGGTTATGAAGACGAGAAATTTTCTTACCTCGTGGCCGCAAAAAGCGCTGCGCCATCCAAGGGAGCGCGCATCGTCCGCCATCCCGGCAAGCATAGCGGACACGTCAAGCTTGCGCTCTGCACGGCCAAAGGCCAGATTGAAAATCGTACAATCACGCGCTCCAGCAAAGAGGCATACAAACGCACCCGCAAAGCGGGCTGGGGCGACCTTTGGATTGAATAGCGTAACCGAACGCCTCATAGATAACTCTCCTTCGCCATGTGTCCATCAAAGCCATCATCTGAGATGATAACCACATGATTCTGCTCGCCAGCGCGCTTCCGTTCCTGCAATGGATGGTCGACTTCATCCACTGGGCCAAAGGTATGGGCGCAACCGGAGGCGCGATCTACGCCGTCTTCTATATCGCCGGCACCGCGCTCTTTTTCCCGGGACTTCCGCTCACCCTGGGCGCAGGCTTTCTCTATGGCGCGATCATCGGCACCTTGGTGGTTTCGCCGGCCAGCGTTGCTGGAGCCACGCTGGCATTTCTCATCGCCCGATATGTTGCGAGGGGCTGGGTCACTCGCCGTCTCAACAAATATCCGCAGGCCGCCGCCATTGATCGCGCCATTGAAAAGAACGGATTCAAGGCCGTGGTCCTGTTGCGCCTGCAACCGGTGCTGCCGTTCAACATCCTGAATTATGCGCTGGGTCTCACCAGCATCCGCCTGCGGGATTACATGCTGGCTTCATGGATCGGCATGTTTCCCGCCACCGTTCTCTA
This sequence comes from Acidobacteriaceae bacterium, assembly GCA_027307045.1. Taxonomy (GTDB): domain Bacteria; phylum Acidobacteriota; class Terriglobia; order Terriglobales; family Acidobacteriaceae; genus Angelobacter. The sequence continues at coordinate 21,619 of DAHUXR010000021.1, read as the reverse complement.
TGTCTATCTTGGCTCTATCATGAACGATATTTCTGATCTCCTGCGCGGACGGCCCAACTCCGGCATCGCCGGACGTCTCTTATTGTGGGGCGGTCTGGCGGCGATCGTGGTCCTGGTGTGGTGGCTTGGCCGCATCGCAAAAAAAGCATTGCGCGAAGAAATGGGCACGGATTCCAATGCAGTCGTGAAACAATAAGTGCGTTTTGCCGCGAACCGCAGCAAGCGCAGGAAATTTAATGCCGGAAGCCATCGTCTGCATTTTCGCCAAGCCGCCAATCCCCGGATCGGTGAAGACCCGGCTCATCCCGGAGCTTGGCCCGGAGCGCGCGGCGGAGCTGGCGGAGGCGTTTCTTGAAGACACAGTCGCGATGGTCCGCACGGTCCCGTGGGCGGAATGCATTATTGCCGCCACAAAAACTTTTGAGCGCCCTTACTTCAAACCAGATGAAGTCTGGCTGCAGTCTGAAGGCGACCTGGGCGACCGTTTGGAAAAAGTGCTGCGGCTGGCCCTCAAGCGCAAGCCTATTGTGCTGGCCATTGGCGCGGACAGCCCGGGCCTTCCCGCGGCTTATCTTCAAACTGCGCGCGACGCTTTGCAAAACGCCGACGCAGTGCTTGGCCCTTCCGCTGACGGCGGCTTTTACCTCATCGGCCTCAAGGACTGTCCTGTGGGCGTGCTGGAAGGAATCCAGTGGAGCCATTCCACCACGCTGGCCGCCACCACGCACAAGCTGGAACAGTTCGGCATGAAGACCGTACTCATCAATCCGTGGTTCGATATTGATAGCCATGACGACCTTGAGCGCCTGCGCCGCCAGCTCGCCAATGATCCTGCAGCCGCGCCGAAGACTGCGGAACTGCTCAGCCGCGCGTCTTTCACGGAGCCGAATCCGCCTAAATGAAGCGGCAGCAAAAATGAAGCCGACAGCAAGAAACTCACCGAAAATGAACCGTCGTCAAATGAAGATCTCTTCAAAATGAAAATCGCGTCGAAATGAAAATCTCGGCCGTCATTCCTGTTCTGAACGAACGCGCCTCGCTGCCTGCGACCATCGCCGCCTTGCGCGCCTGCGGGGGCATTGCGGAAATCATTGTGTCCGATGGCGGCAGCACAGACGGCACCGTTGCCTGGCTGCAAGCCCAGCCGGACATCGTGCTGGTGAGGTCCATACGCGGCAAAGGCCCGCAGATCAACGTTGGCGCCGCTGCGGCTTTTGATGTTTCCGAGACAGCCTGCGCCGAAACTTTCGCCAGAGAAGCGGCCACCACTGGAAACCCTACTGGAACACCCGCCAAGGAAACCCTCGCCACTGAGACCTCCACCAAAGAACCGGCCTCCACTGGCACAACCGCCGCCGAAGCCCCTGAAACATCCGCGGCGGAAACAGCCGCGACCAAAACCTTCGCCACGTCACGCCCTCCCGACATTTGTCTGCTCTTCCTTCATGCTGATAGCCTCATTTCCCAGCCCGCGATTGACGCTCTTCACGCTGCGCTCGCTGACCAGCAGCTTGCCGGCGGCGCTTTCTACATTCGCTTTGCCGAATCGCGTCCGCGATCTCTGCGCCTTGTGGCCTGGGGCATTAACGTTCGCGCGCGCTTCCGCAACTCCGCCACCGGCGACCAGGGCGTTTTCGTGCGCAAATCAGTTTTTGAATCCATCGGTGGCGCGCCGGAATGGCCGCTGTTTGAAGACGTCGAATTGGTGCGCCGTATCAAGCAGGCAGGAAAGTTCGCTGTCTTAAGGACGCCGCTCACCGTTTCCGGCCGACGCTACATTGAGCACGGCGTATTTCGCACCGCGCTCCTTATATATTTTCTGCGGCTTGCCTATTGGCTTGGCGTTTCACCGCAAAGACTAAAAAATTGGTTCAGGGACGCCCGGGGAAAGAAAAAAAACAATTGACCCGGAACGCGACGGGCCCGCCCGGCTTGCCTCCAAGGGTCTCTCCACGCAAAGGTCCTGCTCCTCCGGTTATCCGGACTGCAAGTAGATGGGGCCATACCGCTGCATTAGAATGGTTGCTCCATAAAGTCTGGTGATAAATTTTGCCGATGTGCCCATCTCTGTGTGAAAAGCGAATGTCTTCAAGGATGAATTGCCTGAAACGGCCAACCGTTGCGGCACGCCATTCCTCGCGTGCGATCGCCGCTAGTCCAAGGCGAACACAATTTTCATGGCTGGCGCTTTTGCTGGTCATGTCCGTGGCCTGTGCTTTTTCCGGACAAATGCGCGCCCAGTCCCCAGAACTTTCCATGCGCGAGTTTTCTTCCAGCCAGATCAAAAAGGGTGTCCGGTCAATTGGTTTCGGCGGCGACGGCGCAACCTGGGGCAACTATGCTCTTGTATGGCGAGATGCGGATACCGCCATAGCAGACTACGGCGACACGCATTTCACCAACGGCAACAACTTTCATTTCTCCGCGGTTGGTCTCACCACCCCGCCCCTTTGGCATAAGCTGGCCATTTACGTTATAGGCATGCAACAGGACAGCAACAACGTGGCCTTTAACGGCAAGTCCGCAGGCTTCGGTCCAAAGGCCGTTTCATTAACCGGCAAGGGGACCGATCATGCTCTCTTCTCAAAGATTGCCATGCCGTTGGGCAAGGGATTCTCTGTCGGCGTCCTGTTGGCCTATGAGACCTCGCAGTTCAATGCCACGCCCTCGGCAAACCTGAATTTAACTACGCAACAGACTGTCCGCTATGAGACCCAGTGGCGTCCATCCGGCGGGTTCGGCCTGGCCTGGCAGCCCGATAAAAGGCTGCTTTTTGGATTTCGCGGTCTATTGAATAATGACCTTGAGCGCCGCACGGATCCTGCCGGCGCCGTTCAGGGCAATGCCCACAGCGCGGAATTTCGCCTCGGCGGCTCATTCATGCCGTGGCAAGGCGCATTGGTCGACGTTGGCGGAACGCGTCTTGCGCGCCGCAATGATCTTGCCGGCACCAACACGCTGGTTTACCACGGAACTCTCGGTTTTGAGCAGGAACTGCTCAACAAGCGCCTGGCGGCAAGATTCGGCCTGGATGAAACTTCGCCCACGGCGGGGCTTTCCTTCAAGTTTTCCCGGTTCAAACTGGATTCTGCCTACGTGGACAACATGGGCAGAAGCCGCGTTGGGAACCTGTTTGGCACGCGAAGCAATAGCATTCTTTTCACCTTTACGGTCGACTACAGCCGGCTTAAGTCCCCTAAAACCCAGGCAGCATCCGCGCAAGTTTCCGCTCCTTCCGGCGTCGAATATAGCAGCTTCTCGTTGTCTCGCTAATCTCCTTGCCGACTCTTTCACTCGGGGCCGCCTGGAATCGTGTGGCACAGCCGCCCTCGGCTGTGTTGGGACCTGGCTTTTTTCCGTGTCTCCGCGCTTCCGCGGTAGATTTTTGGCCTTTCCGGCCCCGGTTCTAGATCGCGTCACCCGACGTTCACATGTATACCGATTGGAAAAAGTTCTACAGAAGATTTGGATATTGCTTCCGCAAGGGTGTTCGAGGGCAATCCGTAAGTGGCCCTGTCGTATACACGAGCGCGAAAGGTGAATCTAGTTTTTTAATGCTCTCTGCACGTATCAAGTCCACAGAATCCAGCTCTGCGTAGATCAAGCACAGTCGTCAGACATTTTTGTCCACCACAATGTGCCTAAATATCTTTTCTGCAACGGGCATACGGGTTCTACGAGGCCCCAAAATACGTCAATTTTCACCCCGCAGAACCAACTCGCACTGAATGATACTGGTAAAGAACTCGCGTGTGGCACGGCAATGGAGCGATCGCACGAGGCGTATCGGGATCATGCGCATGTGGCGGCAGGCGAAAGGGGAGAGGCGAACAAGCTTTTCAAAACGACGAATCGTCATCTGGTTGAGACCGCCCTCGGTATCGCAGAATCGCAGCGCGCCGTCCTTCTTGTATCGCAATCGCCACTTGCAGAGCGTCTTTTCCGGGATGAGTATGTGCGCCCACGGAAAAAAACTGAAGAAGTGTCCGCCGCGGGGATGATACCAGGGAGGGCCGAATGAAATGATCACCTTTCCCCGTGGATTGAGAATAGAAGCCCACTTCTCAAGAATCTCGGCTGGATTTCCAAAATGCTCAAAAGCATCGATGCTGAAAATCAGATCTGTTGATTCCGGTGGGCAATCACTGAAGAAAACGTTGTGTACTCCCGCAGCTTGCGCGTTCCTTTGTCCCGCCTCTATCATCCTCTGTCTGATGTCGATTCCGAAAACCGTACGAGCGCCCTTCTGGGCGAGTTCTATGGCTTCCAGTCCCGTTCCACAACCGTAATCGGTGACAACACGGTCGCGTATCTCCGGTAGAAGGCCCGGACCAAACAAGGATTCCATGCGAAGCATACTGCCTCCTCACATTTGTCCGTGCCAGCCGTGGGAGCTTGACTTACGAACACATTGAGAGACCGCTACAACATTTATCTTTTGCCGATGACAATGTCTGTGATAAAAATCACACTCGCTGAGTGCCCAATCCTTTCGCGTTCTTTGCAAAAGGGTGGGATGCAACACTGTCTCATTCAACCGCAACCCGCTGTCGTGGTTCTACGCGCAAATTTCGCACTTTACTTATTCACCTTCTCCGCCATGTCAAACAGAAGACACCGGAGCCCGCACAAAGAATTGTTTTGTGATCACCAGCGCAGCCGTTCCTCCAAAAATAATTGGATACAGGAAGCGGTAAAAACGAAAGCATTGGGTGCCGGCCCGCTGGCTGGATCAAGCTGTTGCTGCCGCCACATAGTGACGCGTGTCACAGATTGCTACCCCTGCGAGGCTTGAAAATATTTACAGGTCTAGGTTAGGGGATTGCGACCCATGCTCCCCGGTGTGGCTCCGCCTCTGGCCGGCTTGGAGTCATTAATGAAACTCTCGTTTTTTACCGCTCTTGTTCTCTGCGGATTCATCTCTCAAGTTTTTCAGGGACAGAACGTGCAGATTGTCGTCGGGAACACGGTCGAGTACGGCCAGCGTCAACCGATTCTTGCGCCAGGAACCGGAGCGCCGGCAACGCCACTGACTGGTATTGCCTCGCCCGCGCCTGTTGTTGGAATTTCCACCCAGGGAAGGGCGGGCGCCAGCAGTTATGTTGAAAGTCCAGAGGGCGTGGTGACCGCGACTTATCCTGTAACACCGGTTTACCAAAACGCCGCGGCATCGAACGTTCCTGAATCGGCTGCCACGGTGCAGAACCCCGAGGAAGAAACGCAGGAGGAAATCAGGCCGGTCGATCTGGGACCATCATCTTTCGTTGGCGCGCAGTCACCGCAGAAAAGCATAAGTCTGGACGAAGTGGCGGCCAGCTATAAAGCGATGCGTCGATCAAAGAACATCTGTATTTTTTCGAACACAGATTGAATATCTGCTCCCGATTCTGTCTGCGTGAGCTCTACTGAATGGCTGCCGGAAATATTGGAGGCCAAACTGCCATCGCGGACAGTATGGCATGTGCAGTGGCTCAGCCACAAAGTCGCGACCTGTTCGCAACTAGCCTTACGCTTTTGGCTGATTGCTAATTGCTGAATTTAGTGGCGTTCATGCAGATAAGGTTACTTATTTCCGATGTATATTTGGAGAGCCATTGAGTCCGCTCCAAAAGCTTTATAAAGTAACCGGGGGCAGGTGAAGAAAGTCCAGCAAACACGGAAGCCGGCGATGGAACCAGAAGAAGAGTTGGAACATCTGGCCCTGGCCGCCAAAATCTCAGGCATTGAGGCGGAGGTCGTCTTACCCAAGGGGCGTGAAATTACAACACCGCAAATGCAAATCCATTATCTGGATTGGGGCACCTCCGGTTGCCGGCCCATTGTCTTTCTCCACGGCGCCGCTCTCAATGCACATACCTGGGACGTTGTGTGCCTGGCGCTGCGGCAGCAGTATCATTGCCACGCAATGGACCAGCGCGGGCATGGTGAAAGCGCGTGGGCTGAGGACGGTGATTATAGCGGCGATGCTCACCGTGGAGATATTGAAGCGTTGGTTGATCACCTGGGCCTTGATCGCTTTGTTCTCGTCGGCCACTCGATGGGTGGATTCAATGCATTTAACTATGCCTTTCACCACAGCCACCGGCTTGCCGCGCTGGTGCTGGTGGATGCCGGGCCCAGCATGCTGGCAAAAGGCGCGAGGAGAATTTTTGACTTTGTATCGCAAACCGCGGAGTTGGATTCACTGGACGAGGTGATTCAGAAAGCCATTGAGTTCAACCCTCGCCGTGATCCCCGGCTTTTGCGGCGCAGCCTGCTGCACAATTTTCGCCAGAACGCCAGCGGCAAATGGGCGAGGAAAACTGATCTCCGGATGTGGCACGGCAACAGGGACCGGGAAGCGGAGCGCAAGCAGCTGGAAGAACGCTTCCGGCAAGCTGCGCGTATCAACTGTCCCACGCTCATCGTGCAGGGCAGTTTGAGCGACGTCTTCACCAGCGAGGACGCACAAAAGCTGGCCAATGAATTTCGCGATGGACATTACGCGCAAGTCGGCGAGGCCGGACACACGGTGCAGGGGGATAATCCTCGGGCCTTTGCTCATGTACTGGGACAATTCTTAGGCGGAGTCCTGCAAGATGAGGCCAGCCGACCGAGCTGACAGCAGTTGGATTGGGGAAGAGACGTGCCCGATCTTGAGCCGGTTTCGCGGCGTCCGAGCCGCGAGGCGAAATCCTGAGCGCGAAGCGCGAAGGACCTCTATAGCAATAGTCTCGATGAGTGACTGGTGGGCCCGGTAGGATTCGAACCTACAACCAACAGATTATGAGTCTGCTGCTCTAACCGTTGAGCTACAGGCCCCCGCGTTCAAGTTTCGCACACGCTCGCCTGCCTTGCCAATCTCGATCAGGAAGTAGCATTTCCGGATAGATCCGATAGCCTTTGTGTTCCTTCGTGTCCTTTGTGGTTAAGCAGCGGTCGAGCTATTCCTTGCGTATCTCTTTCAGATCAATCCCCAGCTGCTGGCACTTTTTATAAAGATGGCTGCGCTCCAGGCCCAGGGCCTTCGCCGTGTTCGTAATGTTCTGGTTGTGGCGCTTGATTTCTTCCACAATCATTTGCCGTTCCACTTGCTCCACGCGCTCAGCCAGCGTGCCGGTCCCGGAAAAAGCCATCCCCCCAACGGCGACGGCCTGCGATGGCAGCGCCGCCTGCACCGTGGCGGGCGTTACGGTGTCGCCTTCGGCAAACAGCAGCAAACGCTCCACCACATTGCGCAGCTCGCGGATGTTTCCCGGCCATGAATGCGCCTGCAAAGCCTGCAACGCCTCCGGCGTAAACGTGATCTCTTTCCAGCTATTTTGTTTCACAATCTGTGCGGCAAAATGCGCGGCCAGCGCGGGAATATCTTCCTGACGCTCCCGCAGCGGCGGCAGCACAATGGGGAAAACAAAGATGCGATGAAACAGGTCCTGGCGAAAATTCCCCTGCTTCACCTGCTCTTCCAGTTGGCGATGCGTCGCCACCACCACGCGCACATTCACCTTGGTCGGTTTGTCACCGCCAATGCGTTCCACTTCGCCCTGTTCCAGCACGCGCAGCAGTTTGGCCTGCATAGCCAGTGGCATGTCGCCGATCTCATCCAGAAACAGCGTGCCGTCCGTGGCCTGCTCAAACTTGCCAATATGCCGGGAGGCGGCGCCGGTAAAAGATCCTTTCTCATGTCCAAACAACTCAGACTCAATCAGCTCCGCCGGTACCGCCGCGCAATTCAACGTGACGTACGGTCCCGCATGGCGCGGGCTTTTATCGTGGATCGTCCGCGCGATCAGCTCTTTTCCGGTTCCGGTTTCACCCAGGATGCACACACGCGTCTCGCTCGCGGCCACGCGTTCCACCTGGGCCATCAGCTTGCGCATCTTCTCGCCCGTAAACACAATGCCGCCACTGCCCAGTTGTTGCCGTAGCTGCTGGTTCTCCTGCTTCAGCCGTTCCAGCTGCAGCGCGTTCTGCACCGTGAGCAAAAGCTTGTCAGTGGAAATGGGTTTTTCCAGAAAGTCGAGCGCGCCCAGCTGCGTGGCTTTTACCGCCATCTCAATATGCGCCTGGCCGGACATCATCACCACCGGAGTTGTCACGCCCGCCGCTTTGATCTTTTCCAGCAGCTCAAGGCCGTTCATGGCCGGCATCACCACGTCAGAAAAGATCACGTCGTACTTTTCCGCTTTGATCATCTCCAGCGCTTTGATTGGATTGTCACACACCGTAGCATCATGCCCCGCCAACCGGAAGGCGCGCGAAAGCGATGCCAGCGTGTTGGCGTCATCATCGACGATAAAGAGTTGGGCTTTCATAGATTTTCGGGCTCTTCAGGATCTCCAGCGATCTTTTTTCTGAAATCTCGAGCGTAGCGAGAGATCCCTATACTTTGAAACAGCTCCGAGGTTAAATCCTTCCACTCGGGATCAGAAAAAAGAGCGATCTTCTTCTCCCGTCACTTCTTAATCTGCTGTTCACGATTGGCGGCAATCTTTGACTCGGTGTAAGTTTCAAAGTACATAAGTCGGTTGATTCCATATTTCTTGGTAAAGCCATCAAATGTCCCGGACTTGTGCTGAATCATACGTGTTCTTATGTCATCAGTAAGACCAACATACAGTGTCCCGGTCAGGCTCGCCAGAACATAAACAAAGTAGCACCGCTGAGACCTGCGTATAGACTTTGGCGCTGTCGGGTTCATAGTCCTATAGACCGTCCCTTGCTATAGGGTTCCCTCCCCTTCGGCAAGCTCAGGGTCGGGATTTCAGAAAAAGCGCTCATGAAACGCCCACATTCTTTCCTTCGCCCGCACCATCCCACACCGGCATCTCAATCCGAAACGTCGTGCCCAGGTCCTTTTTGCTGCTTACCGTGATTCGCCCATGATGATCGCTGATGACTGATTGCGCTATCGCCAACCCCAGACCTGTGCCATGCTGCTTGGTCGTATAGTAAGGAGTAAAAAGGCGTTCGCACTCTTCTGTCGTCAGGCCGGCTCCGGTGTCTTCCAACTCAAACAGCGCGAACCGATCGTCTGAGCCGGTCATTGTTCGGAAAATCAATGTCCCACCTTGGGGCATGGCGTCAATCGCGTTCAGCACAAGATTTTCTATCACTCGACGAAGCAGTACCGGATCGGCGCTTACCTTCGCCACGTCGCCCAGTTGCAGTTTCGGCTGTATGCGCCCGGGATCGCGATTGAGCTGTCCTTGAAATAGTTGCGCGACGCTGCTGACCAGTTCATTTAAATCCACTGCCTGAAGTTGCGGCGCTGGCATCTTTGAAAAGTCACTGAATCGCCCAATAATCGTCTTCAGGTTGGCGATTTCCGCCAGCAGCGTCGCGGTGCTTTCCTGAAATACTTCATCAAACTCCTGCGGCGTGTTCTGCCGCGCGCGCAGCAGGTTCTCCACCGTGATCTGCAATGGAAACAGCGGATTCTTCAGCTCATGGGCCAGCCGTCGCGCAAGTTCGCGCCACGCGGCAACGCGCTCGCTCTGCACCAGCCGCTCCCGTTGTCCTATCAACTCCGTCGTCATCTGGTTAAACGCCACAGCCAGCTTGCCGATTTCATCCTTCCCGGAAGTTTCCACGCGCACGTCCCAGTTACCATGTCCGATTTCGGTTGCCGCTTGTGCCAGCGTCTTGATCGGCCGGCTGAATCGCGCGGTCACTATCCCGCTCACCACCACGCCAATAAAAACGCCGACTCCGGCAATTGCCAGGCTGATGTTGCGAATGCGCTTCTCCAGCAGAAGCTCTTGCTCCAGTGAGTTGCCCACCAGAAGCACCGCAGGAACGCGATCGGTGTAGCCAGGCAGGGGAATCGCGTGCACAATCTCCTCGCGTCCCAGCGCTGGCCCCAGATCGACCGTGGCAGAGTCTTCGGTGCGTTTATCAAGAACTTTTTGGATCAGAGACGTCAGCCTTGCGGGATCGAAACTCTCTTTGCCCGGCCCAATTAACTCTCCCGTTCCCTGCTCCGGCACGCTGAAAATCGCCACGCGTAGCCCTTCCGGCGGAGAGAGTGATTGCACCACGGCATCGAGCTTGCGCCCGCCGATCAGGTAATAATTGAGGCCATGGACCGGCACTGTTCGCAAGCAGAGCATGGCCAGCACACTGCCCTGCGGCGTTTCAACATGCTTGAGAAAAGCCTGGCGCGGCAGAGGAGACGGAAGATCCAGAAACCAGCGCTGCTTATATCCAAAGCGCGCGGGCCAGTGGGCTGAAGAAATGATCGCGCCGTCGGGTGCGATCAGGTCGAGAAAATCCAAACGTTGCGCCGCCGCGTTGGATGCTGCTTCATTCACGTAGTTGGCGTATTCGGCGCCGTTGGCCAGTTCCGTTACGGTTCGCTGCATCGCGTCAGAGCTGGCAATCGCATCCACGCCGCGCGTTATCTCGTCGCCCGCGTGCTCAAATTCCCGCCGGAACTGGTTCACCAGCGCAGCCGTGCGGTCCTGCTCCACCTGGCGGAAAGCTTCATGCGCGCGCTCTTCAATCAGCCAGGCCACCGCGCCCACGCTGGCGGTAATGCCGATCGTTACCAGAAGAAGCAGCTTGGTCTTTAAGGACAATGCTTATCGCGCTCCTTCCATCCACAACTGGTCAAGGTCCCACGCCCCATTCAATCCCTGTTGCCAGTTGTGCGCCGTGCTGTTCAGCCAGAGCACCTGTGGGACATGCGCCACAGGCAACACGCGATTCGTCTCCAGCAATTTGCGTTCGATCTCCAGCAGGTCTTCCGGGCGCGTAGCGCCAAAGATCGCCGGCGCGCTTTCCGGGGAAATTCCCAGATCGTCCATGCGCGCCGCCAGCGCAACCGATGGATCAAGCGATTGCAGCGGCACGCGCAGCAGGACTGCGTCTGCGTTCATTGAGCCTCGCGCCGCTTTGCTGTAGAGATGGGATTCAGCATACGGCTGAACAATGATGCCGGCCTCGCGTGCGTCAACGGCAATGCGCTCCGCCGCGAGCCGCGCCAGCGGATCGGCAAAATCATACGCCAGCGCAATCGGGCTGATTACAACAAAAGCCGCCGCATCCGCGCGCAGCTCTTTGGCGCGATTGATGTCAGATGCGCCGTTAAACATAAATTCGTATCCAGTAAGCCACTGCGGCAGCAGCCCGGAAGCGGGCGTTGCCTTGCGCTGAAAGATAACATTGCTGATGGCCGCCCGATTTAGAGTTAATCCCAGCGCCTGCCGCACGCGCGCGTCAACCGGCTTCCTGCCTGGCCTTCCGCCGGAATCCGGCTGCACGAAAACAAGCGCCAGCAGATCGGCAGGACGTGACAATGTAACCGTCTGGTTGTTCAGCTCCACGTTGCGAATCTGGTCAACGCTTAATTCCGTGGCTGCAAAGGAGCCGAGTTGGCGGTCCATCAACTGATCGCGAAGAGATGCGCCCATTTGAAATTCAATGGAGTCAGCGAACGGACGTCCGCCCCAGTAATCGTCGTTGGCGGTGAACTGCGCGCGTTCTCCGGCTTGCCACTGGTTAAGCTTGTAGCTTCCTGTGCCAATCAGGATTGGCGGATTGCTCCCGTCGGCCTGGCGTTTCACAATCGCATAGCGCGGCAGGGCCAGCAACTCCGGCATCTGCTGGACAGCGTAAGGCGTCTCAATCGATACAGTCTGTCTGTCAATGGCAGAATATTTCCATGCCGGATTACTCTTCGCCAGGCTTGCTGCAACATCAGCCGCAGTCAGGACTGTGCCGTCATGGAAGTTTGCCAGCCTGAGCCGAAATTGCCATGCGCGTTTCGACTGGTCCGCATGCCATGAAACCGCAAGCCCCGGACGCAAACGGCCCTGCGCGTCGACCCCCGTCAGGTGCTCAAATGCCAGCGCGGCCATGCGATCACGCGCGGCGGGGCGGTCTTCATCCCCCAAAGGATCAATCGAGAGCACACGGTCATGAAGCAGAATGCGCACACTGCCGCCGTAGCGCGGACGCGATCCGCCATACGCACCGCCCGCCATCATGCACAGGCTACTGATTACAAATAACCGTAAGAGTAAACGCTTCATACTTTCCCTGCTGCGAATGCAACACTCCGTTCACTACCTGGCCGTAATTGCCCGCCGTCCACAATGCTTCCACCGTGCCAGCCAAATCTACGGGTGCGCTCACCGGCAAAGCTTCGCGACCGGAAATCTCAACGGCCTGGACGCTGTCTGGGCGCGTAGTGTCTGCTGGCGAACTCGTCAGCACTTGCCAGCCTGTTCCGCATACTGAATGCACGGGAGCCAGCGTGCTTCCCCAGCCGTTGAACGTTGCTGTGGGCGTGCCAAGATCATTTTGAAAAAGTCGCGTATGCCCGTCCGTGCCGGTAAAAAGCCAAACATGCTGGTCGTTGCTTTGCCATGTTGCTCCGGAGAAGAAAGGCGCTACAGAAGCTCCTGCGCTGGTTCCGGCCAACAGGCCATTAAAGAAATTCCTGCGCGGACTGAAGAACGCTACCAAACCTTCGCCGATTGGCCACGGATCGTCGCTGCCGCGACAATCGAGCGACGGAGGAGAAATCTTTCCGCTGCAACGCGCGCCAGGAAGAAAGGCATTGAGTTCTCCGCCGCGAACCTCCAGCTTCCCGCGCAGATCGCGCGGCCAGGGATTCTGGTGCGGGATTCCCAGCATTTGCCGCGGACGCCATTGTCCCGACTCCATTGAATACAACGCCAGCTGGCTGGGCTCCAGCACCAGCAGGTTTTGATTATCCTGATAAAAATCCAGAATGGGCGCTTCTTGCTGCCAGACCGAAATCTTGCGAAGAGTGAGCGTGGTGGCGTGCGCCGCCTGCGTCTGCTGCTGGCGCGGCAACTTCTTGATCACCGTCTGGTTGGTCGATCCCTGCTGAATGACTGCAGTCAACAAATAGCCCTGCCAGTCTTCAGAAAAAGTGATGTGCGCTTCCGCCACTGCCTGTTCCGGTTTGACCACCCTGACGTTGGCATTGCGGAAAGCATTGAAGATTGCGTTTTGCAGCGCTTCCTGCCTTTCCGGCGAAAGCGAAGACATATTCTGGAAGGTTACGGCGACCGCCGAAGGCGATCCCGCGCGCGACTGTATGAGCTGGACGAATTCCGTGGCAGCCGCGGGAAGAGATACGGCCTCTTGCGGCGCAGCTGAAGCGACGGCCACAATCCCAAACACAAACGCGCACAGCCATCGTCTATTGGCGGTCATTAACATTGAATGAAAGCTTGGTATAGCTCCTCATTTGACTGGAAAACACCTCAATTAGCAATCGGGGAAATGAACTAGTCAAGAGCACATCCACCAAGGAGCCACGGAGACAAGAAACAGATTGCCTGAATCGCCTGAGCTTAACCGCGGATTTACGCGGATGATCGCGGATCAGAACAACAAGCCTTCAACTTACTCAGACCAACGTCTGGGTCTTAATCCGCGTGAATCAGCGTTGATCCGCGGTAAGATCCTCAGCTCTTCTCTGTTTCTCCGTGTTGCAAATCCTAGGTTCTCCCACCGGCCCGGGCCGCGTGTCCCGGCGGGGACAAGCAGCCCGGATAACGACCGACAGAAACTTATCTCCCTTTCCATGTCTTGTTTCTGATCGCTTGCTGTGCCGGAGCTGGTTGTTCGTCCTGCTCCGGATCAGATCCTTCGTTTTCTTCCGCCGCGGCCTGTGCAGCTTTGGCGTTGGTGAACGCATCCGGCGTCACGCCGCTCTTCATTATGTCGTTGAAAAAGATCTTGGCGTCGGATGGGACCATCATGATCTGCAGCTTGTCAGACATCCGCTCCGCCACAATCTTGTTGATCAACAGCGGACTCTCCTTCAGCAGCGCTGCCTCTGACTTCATGCGTTCACCGTCTGCCACGGCAACAATGCGTATGCGATTGGCTTCGGCTTCAGCCAGCATGCCTCTGCGTTCCATCTCAGCCTTGCTGTCGATCACCTTGGCCTGCGCCTGCGCTTCAGCGTTCTTCACTGTGGTTTCCTTTTGCGCCTCGGCTTCCAGGCGTGACTGTTCAATCTGCTTCTGTTTCAGCGGCAGCGTGAACTGCATGGCGTCCGCCTCTGACTTGGCTTGCAGCACCCGCACTTCGCCCGCGCCCTGCGCTTGCTTTACCTGCTGGACGCGCGCCGCCTCGGCCTCAAGCTCAGCGATCTTTACCTGCTTTGCTTTCATCTCGGTCTCAACGCCCATGCCTTCATTCTGCTGTTCTTTCAGCAGCAGACCTTCCAGGCCCTTGGCGTATTCTTCCGGAAGCTGAACATCGCGCAGCATGACTTCTTTCACAATAATTCCGTCAGCTCCCAGCTTGCGCGTGATGCGGTCTGCGGCAGAGTGCCGTATCTCTTCCCGCTTAGTGGCAAAAACTTCGCGGACGGTATAGTTCGGCGCCAGCTCGCGAAAGACGCTGGAAACCACCGGCGGCACAATCTCTTTCTCCACCGGCTGCGGCAGGTTGGCATGGATGTAATCGAGCCTCGCCGGATCGAACTTATAGCGCACCGTAATGGCCAGGCCAATGCTCAGGCCTTCTCGCGATTGCACGGTGAAGGCGTCGGCTTTCTTGTTTTTTGCTTCCCGCTTTTCTGCTTCAGCTTCACTGGTCGACTCCAGCCCGTCTTTGCCGGACGACGTTGTCAGCACCTGGTCGCGTATGTCATACAGCACCACTGAATCGAGCAGCGGCACAATGAAATGCGCGCCCGGATACAACGTGCCTGGAAGCGTTCCTGCAGTCTGGCTCACTCTGATGCCACCCATCCCGCTGGGCACCACCACGATGCCGGCAGCAAGAATGAGCGGCAGCCAGGCCGCAGGAAACGCCCATTTGGCAGTGGTCCAGTTCAGTTGCGGTTTTTCCACGGTAGCGCCATGGGTTAATGGCCGCTCCGCGGGGGCGCCTTCCGGTCCCGATGAAAGCCCGGATTCGGAGCCTGGAGCTATATGTCGCAACTGGCGGTGATACTGGACAACTCTGTAAAGATTTTTGAAAACGTTAATGGCAGCGGCCGCAAGCAGGCCCCAACCGGTGAACAGCAGCAGATATTTCAAGAACAACATCGCAATGCCTCCTAAATAACCAAAATCGTTTTCACCGCAGAGGCCGGAGAGAGCGCAGAGATCAAAGGACCACACTCGTTATCTGGTTCTTCTTGTCTCGCTGCTTAAATCCCACTCCGTGTCCTCCGACCTAGCCCGATTCGTTCTCTTTGGCGTCAACTCGCGGCTGATCTTCTGGTCTATCGAATCTCCGCGTTTCCTGCGGTTCACGTTTCTTCATTCCTATTGCTCCGTGGTTTCGACCGTCGTCGTTGTGGCCGCCGCTGTTGCCTGTACTTCGCTGTTTGTCGCCGCGGCCAGTGTCACCGCTGGCTGCGTTGGTGAGGGAGCAGAGAAAACCTTGGCGATCATTGCGTCGCGCTCGCGCCGGACCATCACCGTGTCACCCACCCGCACCAGCGTGTACAGCTCCTCCACGTCCTGTTTGCGCATGCGGAAGCAGCCGTGCGAGATTGCCTTGCCCACGGAACTCTGCACGTTGGTCCCGTGAATGCCGTACCCTTTCAAGCTCAGTCCCATCCAGCGCGTGCCCAGCGGATTGTCTTTGCCCGGCGCGATCTCCTTGTCGCCGTGCCGATAGACGGGGTCTTTGGCGTGGTTGACGATCACAAAATCGCCGTCGGGACTTGGCGTGCCGCGCGCGCCCACGGCGATGGGATAAGTCTTGAACACCTGGCCATGGTCGATGACCGCCAGTTGGCGGTCCGCAATGCTGATAATGATCTGGCGTTTGGGGGCCGGACTTGCACTCCTCTCGGCAGCCTGAGATCTTCTAGTGATCGACGGAGCGTGCGCGGACGGCTCGGTAACTGCGCCAATGTTCGGTGCCACAGGGGCGGGTGGAATTGGTTTAAGTTCGTTTAAGAAAGAGTCTTGGCTGAGTGCTGATTGCTGAGTGCTGACTGCTGTTTTCTCAAGTTGTTCTTGTTCCCGTTGCAGGCTGGCAATGTGGGCCTTGGCAGCCAGATGGATGCTGGTCAGCGAAAAGGCCATCGCCGCAGATGCCGCAATGATTTTTGATTTTCCTGAGATCACAACTAGCCGCCGCATGTTGATTTCTCCTTGTGTCGTGTGACACCAGGATTAAGAGCACCTGGGCAGCCAAGACTTAAATTATTGATAAATAATGGCTTATATGATTTTCAGGATGGGTTATACGTGTGGGGACATAGACAGTGTGTCGCCAGGGACACGCCTTGATCCAACTCATCTATAAAGATGCGATTAGGGAATTGAGCAATAAAAAAGGGGTTTCAGGCAGCTATACCTGAAACCCTAAGGAGCGCAGCCAGGGGTCAAGATGAACAGGCGGGAAGAATTGCCAAAAAGTCCGCGCCAGTTGCTCAAAATCCGGCCGCTGCAGGATTAGACACTGGGGTCGGGCCCACGGAACAGAAAAAATTCCTTTGTTCTAAAAGCGAAAGTTAAGCCTTTACAGTTGAATCCAATCCATGATCAAGAGTCGAAACATAGACCGGCAAAAGCTGTAAGCCAAGAGATGGTTTTGGGGTAGGAATGTGCGGCTGGAAGGTAGAAGGCCAGGTATTGAAGATTCCAACTTGCCTAACAAATAGTAAAGGCTGTGACATTGGTTATGCTCTAGCCGCCAACTCCTGCGAGGGAGTTAACAACGTGGATGCATGTACCGTCACAGCCCTTGATGCGACCACTGCTTTCGCAGTTCCTGACCCCAACCTGCCCCTCGCAGGGCCTGTCGGTTTTTTCGGGTCCGGGTGTTCACTGGATCGCTCCATTGAACCTGATCACCCAGTCTACTTCGGATCAGCCACTGTTTATTTTGACTAACCCTTTCGACCGTCGACATGTGTGATCCTAGCTGAAGACCGTGAAAAGTCAACGCCCATGATCTGTGCAAACGCAGATTTTTTTCCACGATTTCCCGATTTGAAAAATGCTGATAAAACGCGGGTGCAAGGGCCCTGATTTCGGCCCGTCCTTGATTTCCACAGTGGTTTCCACAAAATCTTTATGCCGAAAGTGCCAGCCCAAACGAGCGAATGAACCAAAGATGTTCTTGACGGCACAACCTGATCTGCCTCATTGTGTGTCTTAGGGAGAAAGATGTCAGATCTCATCGCCTATGTCGACGGTGGTTCCCACGGCAGTCCGGGGCCTTCAGGCATTGGCGTTCTGATTGAGAAGCCGGACGGCGAAATGATCCGCATTGCCCGCTGGATTGGCCACCATGACAACAATGTGGCCGAATATGCAGCCCTGCTGGAAGCCCTGCAGCGCGCGCTGGAACTCAATGCCACGTCGCTCAGCGTCTTTACCGATTCAGAGCTGGTGGTAAAACAGATGACCGGCGAGTACTCCTGCCGCAGCCCGCGTCTATATTCTCTCCATTGGATGTGCCGCAAGCTGGCCCGAACCCTGAAGTTCTGTATTTCCCACATTCCGCGCGAACAGAACCAGGAAGCCAACCGCCTGGCCAACCATGCGGTGCGTTTTCGGCGCGAACCAGCGCTGGATATCTAATCGCCGAAATCGCGCGCCATCGCCGAGAACCGAAAAGCAAAACCTTTACAGCGGATTAACGCAGATCCTCGCGGATAGGAATTGGGGGATGGGCAGACAAAACATCGCTTCAGCGGTTACACAGAAGATTTGGATGTTGTCCATCTCTTCTGATCCGCGATCATCCGCGCAAATCCGCGGTAGGCTTGTCGCAATCTCGGCGATTCTTACGCCTTGGTATGCTCGTAATATTTGCCGATGATGTGACCGATCTCCACCGCCGCTTCAGGGTCAAGATCCACAAATTCAAACCCGGCATACTGCTGGTCGGCAAAGCGCAGCCGCGCGTTCACGCGCACGCGGATGTCCTCCGTGGGCTCGTGGATAGTGAAAGTATAGATCTTGCTGTCTTCGTTGTAGTGCCGATCGGGCTCCATCATAAAGCCGCCGCGCGCCAACTGGCGCAGCACGCCGGCCTGCCCGCCTTTGGCGTCCATCACCAGCACCTGTGACTGGTGCGCGATGTCCACGCGCTCAAACCTGCGGCGTTCTTCCGGATTTTGTGGATTTTGCGCTTCCTGCGTAGGCCTCATTGAATCTGCTCTCCAAATGCGCTGACTGGATCAATGTCCACGGGCACATCTTTCACGCTCGTTAGGGCCGATTTTAACTCAGCCGGCATGGAATCATACTTTTTAAACCATTGCTCAGCGCGGTTCCTGTCGCCTGTGGCCTCAATCTCCAGCAGCTCCTTGGCAAGCGTGGCAATCGCATCCGGCATCTTTGTGAAATCAATTGCATACTTTGAGGTCTTGGGATCAAAAGTGATCGCGCCCTGCTCCGCGAGGTAGTTGAATTCCATCATCTCCGCGCGACCGTGGGCTTCCGCCACGCCAAAGCGCACCGTACGGAAAATCCCGGCCACGTGCGACGCATAAAACGTGTTGGCCTGTGTTTTCTGTATCACGCCTTTGTCCATCAGCCAGTTCAGCGCGAACAAGCCGACGACATCAGCCTTCGCTTCTTCCAGTCCTGAGTAGGCTGGCCCAATGGATTCACGAATATCAGCCTTGCCCGCTGCCGTGCGGGCGTATGCCGGTCCCAGACCATGGCAGATTTCATGCATCAGCACCACGGCCAGATAGCCTTCCATGCTGGCCAGCGCAGCCTGGTCTTCCCGCATCAACTGCTTGCCGATGGGCAGCACCACGTAGTTCACGCGCGCGTCCATGTAATTCTTGAAGAAGATTTTCTTCGTGCCTTTTTCCTGATGGATGCGCGGATCGTTCGGCAGATTGTCTGCTACTGCCTGATAGCCGTGGCGCAGATCGCCGGCGCGGAAAGGCGTGTCCATTACTTCCATCGGCGTGCTCTTGCCTTGCATTGATGGGCGATCTTCAGGAGCAAGCGGCAACGCGTCCTGTATGTCCGGAACGTATTTCTTAAAAGTATCCAGGCTGGCGCTTTCCTCCTGATTGCGGATCATAACTGCGGCGCCGTAAGAAGTCTTCACGCCCAGCAGGTCGTCAAGATACGTTTCATACGGAGCAAAGATCACGTCGAACTTTGGGTTCTCCAGGTCGAGCCATGCAATGTCGCTCTTGTAATAGTCGTCGGTGAGCAGAGCTTCTGCGCGCAACTGCAGAAAGCCGGCAAAGGCTTTGTCCGGACTGAGGGCCGCGGCTTCACGCAGGGCCTTTGCCGCTCCCGTTAGCCAGGGCTTGTATTCAATGTGGTAGGGAACGCCAACCAGCTCTCCGCGCTGGCGCTTGACCACAGTGAATGGGCTATAAATCTGGGCTTTCTTTTCCGGATGCTTCGCGACGTACGCTTCGATCTCCTGCCGCGTGATTCCCGCAGGATAGAGAGAGTGGCCGGGCAGAAATGGGTCGCTGCCGATGAATGGCTTTTGGTTTTCCAGCAGGTCATAGCGGCTGCCGTTGATCATCAGAAAGCGGCGGATCTTCTGATTCATTACCTGGTTGCAGCCCAGCAGGCGCTTGTACAACTCCAGCCCTTTAGGATCGCTCTGCCGCCAGTAAATGCTTTCCAGAAACTGCGATGCTTCCACCAGCTTGTAAACCATTTTGCGCTCATTGTCCGTGAGGCCGTTCACGCTGAAAGGCATGGAAACAAGTTTGAACTTGTTTACCTGCGCGGCAATATCTTCATTCACGTTCTCTTTCAAAAGACATTTATCGGCGGTCTTGGGCGGCGGCGCGGCGCGCCGGCCCGCCTGGGCCAGAATCGTTCCCGGAAGGACCATCGCAAAGATCAGGGCCAACAAACAGCGTTCTGTTTTCATAGGCAAGATTCTAGCAAGATCGCCGCCGCTTCTGTTAAAGTCACGGGGGTTATCAGGCGAAATATGGCCGTCAATGAATTTTGGGAGAAGGGCAATAGGTGGCTGCAAACCCGGATCAACAACAGCGCCGGTATCGCGATAATCCTTACACCCGCTTATGGTTGGTTCCTGCGGTTCTTTCTGTACGTCTCACGGTACCCGCCGTGCGCCACATTATCCAGAACAGGGGAATCGCGGGGCATGGCATTGCTCTAACCGTCGCATGTGTCTTCGCCTTTCTCTACGCATGCGCAATCGGCTCGCTCGAGCGCATTGAACGGCGCGCCCACCGATACACATTAATCCTGCTGCTCGTAAGCATCTCTGTCCCGCTGTGGTATTACTCAAGGTGATCGTCAACGCGCGTCTCCGTGGTAAGTTTTCCCGTTATCATTAACAAACGATGCCCTCGCTCTCGACGCCCCAAACGTTGCTGATCGACGCCGACGATACGCTCTGGGAAAACAACGTTTACTTTGACCAGGCGATTGCCGACTTCATCGAGCGGCTGAACCATCAGCACCTTTCGCCGGACGAAGTCCGGAAATTTCTGTATGAGGTCGAACGCGAGACCGTGCTGGAGCGCGGCTACGGATCGCATAGCTTCTCTCATTCGCTGGTCAAGTGCTTTGAGCGCCTCTCGGAAATGCCGGTCACGCCGGAGCTGCATGAGTTCATCTGGGGCTTTGCCCACAAGGTTTCAAACTATCCCATTGAGTTGATCTCTGGCGTGCCGGAGACGCTGAACTATCTTTCAGGCCGTGGTCACCACATGGTGGTCATGACCAAAGGCGACTTCACCGAGCAGGCAGGGAAGGTGGAGCGTTCCGGCATCAAGGAATATTTTGCCGCCGTGGAGATCGTGGCGGAAAAAACCGAGTCTGCTTATAAGGAGATCGTCGCCAAGTATGAGTTTGAGCCGCAGCTCACATGGATGGTCGGCAACAGCCCCAGGTCAGACATTAATCCTGCGCTGGCGGCGGGCATCAACGCCGTCTTTGTCCCGCACGATCTCACCTGGGCGCTGGAGCATGAAACGGTGAATCCGGCTCCTGAAGGACTCAAGCTGTTGCAAGTGGAGAAATTTGTGGAGCTGCAAGAGCACTTCTAGTAAAACGTTCCGATTCGTGCTTTTCAATTTTGGCAATTTTTGGCAATCAATGGCAATGTTGGCAATCTCTTTTGCGTCCCTCTGCCTGTGTCCTTCAGCCAAGCCCCCCACCCCCCATAGGACCTTTGTTGAAAACAAAAGCCAAACCCTAATTCGACCGAGCGGTGACCGAGCGGTCGGGGCCCTTTTTTCTCGTTTTTCAAGGCTCCAATCGCGGTCAATTTCAACCCTGTTTTCTCGTTTTAACTGTCCGGTCGGCAGAGGGTCGCAAAAGGTCACTCCTGTTTTGGCTGAACGCTGAGTGCTGACGGCTGATTGCTAGTTGTCAAAGATCCCTCACCGCATAGCGGCTCCTCGCTGGGAGGAAAATATAATACTCTACCATTTGTTCGCCCATGGAGTCAAGAGAAAAAGGAAGACAAATGGCGAAAACCGTCCCCGGCAACTCACTTTAAGGGATAAAGACTTTTCTCTCACGACGTGCCATCCCGAACCGGAGCAGCCGTGGCTGCATGAAAGCGCCAGCGCCTCTTCGCGCGTAGGTAAGGGATCGGCTCCGCTGCCGCCTCGCGTGAGCCAAATCCTCTACCGTCCTCACCACAAGTCGAAGCGCCGGAGGCGCGACCACAAGTTAGCCCACACTGAAGGCGAGCGTACGCGAAG
>DAHUXR010000219.1 GCA_027307045.1 Acidobacteriaceae bacterium | reverse complement strand
CGCAGATGTTGCACGCCGTGGGCTGCTCGCACGTGATCATCGGCCATTCCGAGCGGCGGCAGTATTTCGGCGAGACAGACGACACGGTAAACCGCAAGCTTCGCGCCGCTTTGGTAGCGGGATTGAAACCTATCGTATGCGTGGGTGAAGTCTTGCAGGAGCGCGAGGCCGGAGTGACAGAAGACATTTTGCGGAGGCAGTGCAGCATCGCTTTTCGCGAGATTGCCGGCGGCGGAGCTCATACGATTATGGTAGCTTATGAACCTGTATGGGCGATTGGCACCGGCAAGACCGCCACGCCGGAGCTGGCCGCGGAAGCACATAGGGTGATTCGGGCGCAGGCCGCCGAGGCGTTTGGAGATGACGTAGCCGCGAAGATGCGAATTCTTTACGGCGGCAGCGTCAAACCTGAGAACGCTACGGCGTTGATGTCGCAGCCGGAAATCGATGGCGCGCTGGTGGGCGGCGCGAGCCTGGATGCGAAGTCGTTTGCGGCGATCGTGAAGTGGTAGAGAAAAACCTTACCGCTGATAAACACGGATAACACTGATCAGGACGGACCGCGAAAAGCAAGAGTTTTACCGCAGAGGCGCTTGATCAGAACGGATCGCCTTGTCCCGTCATTAATAGCTGCCACATATCCGAACACAACAAAATCGTGCTTTATCCGAAACCTCTTCCTAATATCTCCAGGAGCACGTCACGGCGATTGTGAAGCGGTAGGGACGGGTGAAGGTATTTACGCTCCTGCCATCTGCTTCAACCGATCATTGGCAAAATATTGAGCCTGCCCTTCTTCAATGGCTTGCAGAATGATACCGGCAACAAATTCCGGCGTATCCCCGGAAGCATAGCTCGAAGTGGGGCCGCCGCCTGCGGGATTGCCCATCCGATTTTTTCCGAAATTGGTTGCCGTAATGAATGGATAGATTTCACTTACGACAATCTTGTCTTTTTCCAGTTCCGCCCGCGCGGTGAGGCTGAAGCCAAGAAGCGCGCGCTTGGAAGCAGAATAAACGCTGTATTGAGGAATAGTCATGAAAGCCGTTCCGGAGTTTACATTCACAATGCTTCCAGCGCCCTGTGCGCGCATGATGGGAATCACGGCCTGCATTGCCACAATGGGTCCAAGCACGTTGAGATGGAAGATTTCATCAAAAAGCCCGGGATCAATCTCTTCCACCGCCGCCGCGTAGCTGCGTCCAGCGTTGTTGACCAGACCATCGACTCGACCGTAATGCTGGCGAACTTTCTGCGCGGCTTGCCGCACTTCTACAAAATTCGTCATATCGGCGACTATGGGCAGGCTATGGGGGAGTCGGGCAGAGAGTTCTTCAAGAGCCGCTTTGCTGCGGGCCAGCAACGCCACTTTGGCGCCACGCTCTGCAAGCGCGACTGCCGTTGACATTCCGATGCCAGAGGATGCGCCAGTGACGAGGAAGACATGATCTTTGATCTGCATGAGTCGACATCTCCAGAGTGGCTTCTGTTCCAACTATGAGCATATCAAGAGAGGAGACTTGGATTGTCCATCCGGACATGAACGAAGTTTAGGCAGAGGGTCGCAAAAGACATGTCCGCTGCGAGTGAACTAGTTCGCGCGTGATTGCCGGCATGAATTGCGCTAGAGTGGGGCAGCGACGCAGTGCGCACGGTCTTTGAAAAAAGCAAACAGTAATTGGCAACTAGCAATTGGCTCAAGAGCAAGACCCTAAACCACGAAGGACACGAAGGAACACAAAGAAAAGGCCATAACCTTATGCCAAATGAGGGTCGGTCGCTGAAGTCTACGCCAATCTGAGATGACTTGGGATGACCATCGCTCAAGTGCACGCCAATCTGGGATGGGAGCCGGGGGGGTGCAGATCGGGTGATCTGGTGATCGGGTGATCAGGAAAAACAAAACTCTTACCACTGATTTGCACTGATGACACTGATCAGGACGGATCGCGAAAGGGAGAGTTTTACCGCAAAGGACGCGAAGGACGCAGAGGAACCGGAAAC
>DAHUXR010000218.1 GCA_027307045.1 Acidobacteriaceae bacterium | reverse complement strand
CAGGTCATAAAATTTTTTGGGATTATTCCGCGGCAGTGACGACATCTGCGCCCGGCTTTCAATCTGGAACATGCCAATCGTATCCGCCCGCTGGATTACGTCATAAATGTCGGGACAATCCTGCGGCAAATGCGCCAGGTCCACTTCTTCGTGATAATGGTCCTGGATCAGCCCGATTGAATCCTTCAGCACTGCCATCATCCCCAGCCCCAGCAAATCGACTTTGATAATCCCCAGGTCGGCGCAATCGTCTTTGTCCCACTGCACCACCACGCGACCTAGCATGGTGGCTGGCTCCAGTGGCACCACGGAATCAAGCTGCCCCTGGCATACCACCATCCCGCCGGAATGCTGGCTCAAATGCCGAGGCAGGTCCTGCACGCGCACGCACAGGTCAAGATATTTGGAGATGCGGGCCTGCGTTAGATCGAGCCCAGCGTTAGTGAAGTGCCGATCAAATGTGTCTTCCGGCCCGCGCCACTCCCAGCCGCCCACCAGGCCAGAGAGTTTGTTCAGGGTCTCCGTATCGAAGCCAAAAACTTTTCCCACCTCGCGCGCCGCCAGCCGTCCTCTGTAAGTGCAGACGTTCGCTGTCATCGCCGCGCCCAGTTCGCCATAGCGCTTGTAAACGTACTGGATCGCCTTTTCGCGCTCGTCGCCGCTGGGCAGATCCAGGTCAATGTCCGGCCATTCGCCACGCTCTTCGGAAAGGAACCGTTCAAACAGCAAGTCCATCCCAATCGGATCAATGGCCGTAATTCCCAGCGCATAACACACTGCGCTGTTCGCCGCCGAGCCTCTTCCCTGCACCAGGATTCCGTTCTCGCGGCAGAAGCGCACAATGTCCCACACAATCAGGAAATATCCCGCAAGCTTGAGCTTGCCGATCAGCGCCAGCTCTTTCTCCAACTGCCGGCTTACTCGTTCTGTAATCGGCTTGTAGCGATCGCCAGCGCCCTTCATGGTCTGCGCCCGCAGAAAATCAATTTCCTGTCCGCCCTCCGGCACGGGATATTGGGGAAACTGGTAGCCCAGGTTTTCCAATGAGAACTCCAGCCGCTGTGAAAGCTCAACCGTGTTGGCAATGGCTTCCGGCAGATCGGCAAAGAGCCGCGCCATCTGCTCTGGCTTGCGCAGGCGTCGCTCGGAATTGCGGCATAGCAGCCGCCCCGCCGTCATCAGTTGCCGTTTGTTCTTGATGCAGGTGAATACGTCCAGAATCTCGCGGTCGGCCGCTGTGGCATAGCAAACGCCATTGGTGGCCACCATGGGCAGCTTTAATTCCCGCGCCAGTTCTACCGCCGCATGGTTGCGAGTTTCCTGATGGCGCTCCAGATGGCGCTGCAACTCCACATAAACATTCTTTGGCCCAAAGATCGCCGCCAGCCTCTCCAGCAGCTTTCGCCCAGCCTGTTTTCCGCCTTGCTCCAGCGCCCGGGCCAGCGGACCGCTTTCATCGCCGGTCAAGCAGATTGTCCCCGCGGCATGCTCTTCCAGTTCTTCAAGTGTCGCCCAGGACGCCGCATGCTTGGGCACACGCAGCTTGGTGCGAGTCAGCAGCCGGCAGAGGTTCTGGTAGCCGGTACGCGATTCGCACAGCAGCGGATAATAGACAGGTCTGATTTCTCCTGGCTCTTGGCTTTTGGCCTTGGGCTCTTGGCCGTCTTTTCGTTGCTTTGCGACCCTTGGTTCGGCCCCATCTGATTCTGCGAAGCCGCGCTCTATGAAACTTGATTTTGCGAAACCAGGTTGGTGATCGGCGTTTCCATCCTTAATGGAGATTTCCACCCCTATATGGGCCTTCATGCCAAGCTTTTCCGCGCTCATATGAAATCGCGGCGACCCGTAAAACCCATTGCGGTCCAGCAGCGCCATGGCCGGCATATTCATGGCCGCGCCAATACTCGTCAGCTCCTCCGGAACAGACGCTCCCTCCAGAAATGAAAAGGCTGAGCGCGTGTGTAACTCGACGTATTTCATAAAACGGCTTTTGGCTCTTGGCTGGCTTTCCCTGGTGTTCCTTCGAGTCCCTTGTATTGCTAACAATCAAATTCGTGCCATGCCGCGAAAAATTTTGTTCGGTATCTTCGGCTCTCCGGTTCGTCGAA
>DAHUXR010000217.1 GCA_027307045.1 Acidobacteriaceae bacterium | reverse complement strand
GGAGAGCCGAAGATACCGAACAAAATTCTTCGCGGCATGGCACGAATTTGATTGTTAGCAATACAAAGGACACGAAGAAACACAAAGGAAGATCAAAACCGGGAACATCGGCAAGAGCGCCGGCACCATACGGCCACCATACGGCCATCGATAACGCGACGGGGGTAGCCGCAAAAGGGTAAAATATAAGGTTCTCTCACATCATCCGCTCTCACTGTGAGCGCAAAAGGAAATCATTTATGGCGACCCTGCTGGATATCTCTCA
Source organism: Acidobacteriaceae bacterium (assembly GCA_027307045.1). Taxonomy (GTDB): domain Bacteria; phylum Acidobacteriota; class Terriglobia; order Terriglobales; family Acidobacteriaceae; genus Angelobacter. Next base: position 2,359 of record DAHUXR010000217.1, on the reverse strand, counting down.
ACCGCATCTGCACGTGCCCACCACTCCGTTTAGGAACGAGCCGCTGACCGACTTTGGCAACGCGGAAAATGCCCGCAAGATGAAAGCCGCGCTGACCAAGGTGCGCGCGGAGCTGGGACGCGAATATGACATGGTGATCGGCGAGAAGCTGATCAAGACCAAGGAGAAGATCAAGAGCGTGAACCCGGCAAAGCCGAGTGAAGTTGTTGGGGTGTTCCAGAGCGCGGGACGCGAGCACGTTGAGCCGGCAATCGCCGCAGCCCAGCAGGCGTTTGAGACGTGGAAGCGCACCAGCGTGGAACAACGCGCGTCTTTGCTGCATACCGTCGCCGGGATATTGCGCGAGCGCAAGTTCGAGTTTGCCGCGTGGATGGTTTTTGAAGTGGGCAAGAACTGGGCGGAAGCCGACGCCGACATTGCCGAAACGATTGACTTTGCCGAGTTCTACGCGCGCGAAGCGCTGCGGCTGGCGCAGGCCAAAACGCCCACGCAGCTGCCGGGCGAGGCTGACCGGCTGATCTACATTCCGCTGGGCGTGGCGGCGGTGATTCCGCCGTGGAATTTCCCGTGCGCGATTATGGCCGGCATGACCATGGCCGCGATCGTTACCGGCAACACCGTGGTGATGAAGCCCTCGCACGATTCTCCGGCGATTGCCGCAAAGTTTTTTGAAGTCCTGCAGGAAGCGGGCATGCCGGACGGCGTGGTGAATTTCTGCCCGGGATCGGGTTCCACGTTTGGCGCCGGGCTGGTGGAGCATCCGTTGACGCGCTTTGTGGCGTTTACGGGATCGAAAGAAGTTGGGCTCGACATTAACCAGCGCGCAGCCAAGCCGCAGCCGGGACAGAAGTGGATCAAGCGCACCATCCTGGAGATGGGCGGCAAGGACTCCATTATTGTTGCCGATGACGCGAACCTTGACGCGGCCGTGGAAGGCGTGGCCCAGGCGGCGTTCGGCTTCCAGGGACAGAAATGCTCAGCCTGCTCGCGCGCCATCGTGGACGAAAAAATTTATGACGTGTTTCTGGAGCGCCTGAAAGACCGCGTTGCAAAAATCACGGTTGGCGATCCCACGGAGAACAAGCCGATGGGCCCCGTGGTGAACGAGAAAGCGATGAAGAGCATTCTTGACTACATTGAAGTGGGCAAGAAAGAAGGCCGGCTCATTCACGGCGGCGGACGCGCGAAAGAAGCGGGCGACGGATACTTCATCCAGCCGACGGTGATTGCCGATATTCCGCCGATGGCGCGCATTTCACAGGAAGAAATCTTTGGGCCGGTGCTGGCCGTGATCAAGGCGCGCAATTTTGAAGACGCGCTGGCCATTGCCAATAACACTGAGTTCGGGCTCACGGGCGCGGTGTACAGCACGTCGCGCGACAAGCTGGAGCGGGCGCGCACGGACTTCCACGTGGGCAACTTGTATTTCAACCGCAAATGCACCGGAGCGATGGTGGGCGCGCATCCGTTTGGCGGCTTCAACATGTCCGGCACGGATTCAAAGGCCGGCGGCCCGGATTATCTCCTGCTGTTTACGCAGGCAAAATCCGTGGCGGAAAAAATCGGCGATGCCGGACCAGTTGAAGACAGCATGAACAGGAAGGGCGAGGAATCGCGGTAATTTTCATTCCTGAGCAGAGCCGGAGCGCAGGCGACGGCGAAGTCGAAGGATCCCGAGGATGAATTTTGCAACCAAGCCGCCTCAGGGAGTTCGACCGAAACATTTTGGAGAGAACCTCTTTGAATGCGGCATACAGAAGGCGCCGCACCGGGTCCTTCGACTTCGCGTATTACAACAACGAGCGGAATAAATCCTCGCTGCGCTACGCTCGGGATGAAGCGAATTAAGGCTGCCTTAGTTCGAAAGAGCTAGTCATCGCGTAAAGAATATTTAAGTTGTGCGTCGTCCGTGAACCTGCGGGGTTGTAGCGTGCGTCTTATCTAAAACAGAGCACAAAATTTCTGCAAGGAGAGTTTCACGCGATGAGGAGCAAGTCTGTCTTATCTGCAGTTGTATTCATCCTTTTGTTCATAACCGCGGGCTTTGCCCAGGACTTTAAATCTGAAGTGAGCGTTCAGGGCACGGCAAACCTGCCCAGGAATTCCAGCAACATTGATATCCCGCATGACGCAACCAAGAGCGGCGGCTTTCTTATTGGCTACCGTTATCACCTGAATTCATGGTTCGCCGTGCAGGGCGATTACGGCTACACGCGCGACACGCAGAAGTATTTTGATCCGTTCTTTGGCGAGACTGATATTCAGGCCAACATCCACCAGCTCACGGGCGAAGCCGTGATCACCGCGCCTTCCAGCAGCCGCGTGCGGCCTTACGGGCTGGCCGGAATCGGCGGGCTCT
>DAHUXR010000216.1 GCA_027307045.1 Acidobacteriaceae bacterium | reverse complement strand
AAGAATTTTATGATTAGCAATACAAAGGACACGAAGGTTTTTCTGAAATCTCGAGCGTAGCGAGAGATCGCTATCGCCACGATCGTTTCTCAGGATGCCTGGAGATCATCGTGAACGATAGGGGTCCCTCACCTGCAAAGAACGCAGGTTCGGGATTTCAAAAAACTACTCATAATGCAGCGCCACCATGGGATCAACCTTTGCCGCTCGGAGCGCGGGAATGTAGCTGGCAAAAACTCCCACGGCGGCCAGCACCAGCGCCATGGCAACAAATGCCAGCGGTGAGTTGGTGTTCACGCGATACAAGAACGTAACAATTAGGCGCGCCAGCAAAAACGCTGCAACCAGTCCTGCGAGCAAACCAGCGCCCATCATTACAGCGCTTTGTTTCAGCACCATCATCAGCACATCGTGCGGCTGCGCGCCCAGCGCCAGCCGGATGCCAAATTCGCGTAATCTCTGTCCCACTGAATATCCCACCACGCCATAAATCCCCACCGCGCAAAGCGCCATGGCGATCATGGCAAACACAGTCAGCAGGCTTGCGCCAAAGCTTGACGCCCATAGCGACTGCGAAATCACTTCGCCGATTGGCCACACATTCGTGATCGGCAGGTTGCGGTCCATTTCCTGTATGCGAGAGCGCAGCGTGTTCAGCACCGTCCGTGGATCGCCTTCAGTTCGGAAGAACAACGTCAATGCCGCGCTGGGATTCTGCACCAGCGCAACATACATATAAGGTCGCGGCTGTTCGCCCAGGTTGTTGTACGTGGAATCGCGCACAACGCCGATCACCTTGGTGTAGTCCGCATCGCGGAAAAACTTAAAGCGCTTGCCAATGGGATCTTCATTCGGCCAGATCTGCTTGGCCGCCGTCTCATTAATAATGGTGGCGCGCGGCGTCTCCTCACGCACACTGCCGTCAAAGCCCTGCCCGCGGACCATGGGAATGCCCATGGTGGGCAAATATTCCGGCGAGACAACGGAAACCTGCGCTACATGGCCGCTCTGCCCGTTGGTGGAGTCCTCGCCTTCACGAAACAGCGTCCTGCCAAAACCACCATTGAACAGCGGAACGGTGTTGGACAGCGCAGCCGCCCTCACTCCCGGCGTGGACTGCGCCGCCTCAAGCGCGCGGCGTTCAAACTCCTTGGCGCGCGTGGGCTCATAGTTCAGCGCGCCCACGTCAAACGACAACATTCCCAGGTTGTGCGTGTCAAATCCAGTATCCATTTCATGCGCGTTGCGCAGGCTGATCAGGAAAAGTCCGGCGCCCACCAGCGCAATCAGGCAAACCGCCACTTGCAGCGAAATAAGAACGTCGCGAACATTGAAGCGCGTTCCTTTGCGTAGATCGCCGCCGGCACGCTCCTTTAATTCTGAAACCAAGTCTGGGCGCGACGATTGCAGCGCCGGCGCCAGTCCAAAGATCAGGCCGGTGCCAATCGCCACCGCAAAGGTAAACGCCAGCACGTGCCAATCAAGTGACAAGTCCATGCCATCGGCCGGCAGCTGTGGCGGACGGAAGCGCCACATCATGTCGCGTCCCGCCAGCGCCAGCCCAAGTCCCAGCGCGCCGCCGGAAATCGCCAGCACCATGGCTTCCGTAAGCAACTGTGTGATCACGCGGCTGCGTGAAGCGCCAATGGCCACGCGGATTGACATCTCGCGCTTTCTGCCCGCTGCCCGCGCCAGCAGCAGGTTGGCAATGTTGAAGCACGCAATCACCAGCACAATGCCGACTACGGCCATCAACATCACTCCTGCGCGCGCGAACTGTGCACGTTGGTTAGGATTGATGCTCGACTCCAGCAGCGGCTGCAGTGTGAAGGTGCGGCCCTTGTTGGCCAGCGGAAAAGCCGTCTCCAGGTCAGCGGCAATCGCCTCCAGCTCAGCCTTGGCCTGCTCCGGACGCGCGCCATCTTTCAGCCTGCCCACGGCGCTGTATCCCAGAAAGCGCCTCTCATTGAAAAGCTGCTTAAGAAAACCGGTAAGAATCTGGTCATGCATTGACATGGGAACAAACATGTCCGGGCCGCCAATCACAGCCGTCCCCTGAAAGCCTTTTGGCGTGACGCCAATAATGGTGAATCCCTGTCCGTTCAGCAGGACGTTCTGGCCGATCACGTTTGGGTTGGCGGCAAACACGCGCTCCCAGAAGCCATGGCTCAGCACCACCACCGGCCCAGCTCCGTCCGTGCGGTCTTCTTCAGGACGAAACGTGCGTCCCAGCTGCGCATGTACGCCCAGCACGTCAAAATAGTTTCCCGATGAAAGCTGCGCAAAATATTGGTTCGGCACGCCGTTCACCGTCATGCTCACCGGCGTGGCAAAAGATTCATAGACTGTCACCCCGGAAAAAGACTGTGCCCGCCGCTGAATGTCCTGCCCATTGGGAAAAGAGTTGGGGAGAACATTATTATTCGCCGCGCCGAATATCTTGCGCTGATCAAGAGTAAAGATCTCCATCAGCCGCGCCGGGTCCTCCACCGGCAAGGGATGAAAGAACACAGCGTTTACCACGGTAAAGATCGCCGTGTTCGCGCCAATGCCCAGCGCCAGCGTAAGCACGGCGATCACCGCAAAAGCGGGCGACTTGCGCAAGCTGCGCAACGCAAAACGTATGTCCTGGGCAAGGTTGCTCATGGATTCACCTGGGACTTATCCGAAAAATGTACAACTGATGATTTAAGAGACGCGCCGCGGAGCGCATCGTTAGCCCTTGGGGTTCCGATCACCAGATCTCCCGATCACCGGATCACCCGATCTCTTCCCCCACCCACTCCCTTGGTATCCCACCTCATCCCAGTT
>DAHUXR010000215.1 GCA_027307045.1 Acidobacteriaceae bacterium | reverse complement strand
TGCCTATGTGTTCTGCACGATCGCGCCTTTGATCGCGGCCTAATAAGTGTGGACGCGGATAGCCGCCTGTTGATATCCAAGAAGGTGAAAAAGACAAATCCAGCGCGAATACATCGGGCGGCGTTTCTGGATTTAGAAGGGCAAAGAATCAATCTGCCGGGAAGGTTTTTGCCGGATGGCAAGTGTTTGGAATATCATCGGGCCTCGATTTTCACGATCTAATTTTAGGGTTGCTATAGACCGTGTGGCACAGCCGCCCTCGGCTGTGAGCCTTTGAACCTTGAATGATTGTAGAGCGCAGGCACCCTCGCCTGCGGAATTTTTAGGTCTACGCTAACTATAAAACTGCTCCAAAAAATAATTTGGGCCCGTCCGTTGGGAAACGAGCGAGCCCGAATTAGTTGCGAAATGATTTACTCCTGCGGCGTTTTTGCTACGTCGCCCACCTTGGCTCCGGTTCCGCTGAAGCTGAGGGTGGCGGAGTCCGCATCAATTTCAGTCACGGTGCCTTCGCCAATCTTGGTGGTAATGGTCTTCAATACTTTTCCTGTTGTGGGATCTTTGATCTGGCGGCCGGCATGGCTGATCTCCAGCACGTCGCCCACTTTCAATCCATTCTTGCTTCCCACATTGATAATCAGAGTATTGCCGCTCACGTCGGCCACAACGCCCCTGACCTCAACTTTGCGCGTGGGAACATTTGCAGCGGACGTGCCCAGTTCGCCGCCCACCTGGGTCACGGCCTGCGTTACGGCTTCACCCAGCAGGGTCTGGCCAAAGTTGGAAGCATGCGTATCAAAAACGCCGCCACCGGCCCCGCCACCGCCGCCGCCCGCGCCAAGCAGCGAGGTTCCGGATCGTTTGCTCTCGCCTTCACCGGTAACCGCTGCCAGGATTTCGCCTGTGGTGGTATCGACCAGGCGCGCGCTGATGGCGCAGACTGCCTTGGCTTCATTCCGCTTGATCCCGCCAATGCCAAAGCCGTGGGACGACAACCCTGCTCCGCCGATCGCTTTGCTCTTGTCGTCGCGCCCGAACTTGGTGATGGAACCCATAATGATGGCGTCAACGCCCAGGATCTGGCCGATCTTCTGCGCCGTAGCCGGGTTTGCGCGATCGCTGTTGGAGAAGTTCTGCTCCGCCAGGATCTTATCCAGGGCCTGGCGCTCGATCACGGAATACTTGCCGTCTTTTACCAGCTTTTCCACCAGCATGTCCGTAATGCCCTTGCCTACGTCCTGGTTGGTGCCATAAATAGAGGACACATAAGACTGGACGGTGCCGTAATCGAAGTCGAGCACCGCAACACGCTTCTTATGCGAGGTCTGCGCGGTGCAGGTCACAGCCAAAAGGGCCAAAGTACACATCAAGCGAATCATTCGCGACATGGTTTTACTCCTGGAAGAGATAACTTTTTTCAAAAGGGGGTCGTGGCGCTCCAAACTGTAGCAGGAGAGCTCACCCGCCGACAACTGTTTTGCGTACTTATAGTGAAGATTTCGGGCGAAACGTTACTCCTGCGCCAGCCATGCAAGGGCTTCCCGGCGGCTTTCGAACGTCGGCAGGCGCCGGCGCGTAAAAGCCTGCACGCCTTCATAAATCAGCCGTTGCAATCCGCTAATGCCGATCACCGCCGCTTTGCGGACGTATGGCGCGTTGGCTGCCACCTTGGCTTGCAGCACTGCCACGGATTCCTTGTCAAAACTGGTGCCGGTCACGTCATTCATCGTGAGCACCGAGTTGAGCGGCTCCTGTGCGATCACGCGATGGCCTTCTTCCGCCACCGCCTTCAACATCGCGCCGTCACAGTGCGAGTAATTGATAAACAGGACGCGCTTGCCCTGGTGCTCAATAAAGCGCACACGCCCAGGAGCGATAGCGTGGATGGTGCTGGATTGCAATTCGTATGTTGTTGCGCTCGCCATCGGAATATTGTGGTCCCACCGGTGCCAAGGCGAAAGGTAACGAAAGTAAGAGGCCTTCCGGCGCTTACTTCCAGTTCTTCTCCGTTCCAGACAAAATTCCGGCGAATACCTCAATCCCGTCCCACAGGTTTTGCAGGCGAAGGTTTTCATTCGCGCCGTGCTGGTTATTGTCGTGGTTGGCAATCGGCAGGCCTACCACCGGTGTCTTCAGCACGTCAGTAAATAGATACATGGGGACGCTGCCGCCAAGCAGCGGCATTTTGATCACGGGATTTCCGACCGTCTGCTCCATGGCGCTTACAACTGGCTGCACTGCGGGATCGTCCATGGCGACGCGCGCTGCCTTGTATCCCGGCCCCCAACTTACCTTGATCACCTTCGCATGCTCTCGCCGCGTCTCGATGTTCGGAGACTCGTGAACGATGTAAAAACCCTGCTGCGTAATGAACTGTTCCACCAGTTGATGCACTCGTTCCGGAGTCTGGTTCGGCACCAGCCGGAAATCGATTGACGCCTTGGCCATGGTGGAAATCGCGTTCTGTGCTTTCTCCTCAACGTGCCCAGCCTCGATGCCGCGAATGTTCAAGGCCGGCTGCGTGATGGCCATCGGCAGGGAAGCGCCTGCGCTCTCCGTCCAGGCCAGTCCAAGCTCCTGCTTCAGCGGCGTGTCAACATCGGGGCTTTGCGCGATGGCTTGCCGCTCGGCCGCCGTCAAGGCCCGCACATCGTCATAAAAGCCCGGAATAAGAATGTGCGAGTTCGCACCGCGCATGTGGGCCAGCAAGTCCACCAGCACGGCCGCTGGATTCGGCGCCCAGTTGCCATAATGGCCGTCATGCAGGACTCGGCCAGGACCATACACCGTGAGCTCAAGATCGGTCACGCCGCGTGCGCCAAAATAAAGCTGCATGCGCCGCGTCTGGTTGACCGGCCCATCGCTCAGGACCCATATATCGCCTTTCAGCAAATTGCCGTACTGCTGAAAGACTTCGGCCAGATGCGGCGACCCGGCTTCTTCCTCTCCTTCAAAAAATACCTTTAC
>DAHUXR010000214.1 GCA_027307045.1 Acidobacteriaceae bacterium | reverse complement strand
GTCGGGACGGGCAGATTTGAACTGCCGACCCCTCGCACCCCAAGCGAGTGCTCTACCAGGCTGAGCCACGTCCCGACGACAAGGAGAAAGTCCGCTGTGCAAGAAAAAAGGGGTAATCACAGCGGAAGTTCGCCTTGATTATAACATTGGTGGATTGAGCAGACGAACTGCCGCGCCAAACGGCCCAATACACTGAAGAAAAGTTGCGGGGTTGATTTGATAAACAATCCAACCCCGAAATGGGGCAGCTATTTGTATAAGTGCAATCCTGACGCACAAAAAATATAGCTCGCGATAAACGATTCTTCTGAAAATGAAGGACAGTCGCGCCCTGGGCCCGTCTCAAACGCGGTACTTTCAGGGCTGGTGTGGCACTGAATCGTTTAAACTCCTGGCTTTCTTCCGCGTTTTTGTCTTGATAAATACTGCAATTTTCTGCAACCCGCATCCTCCCAGGAAATGGATAGAGCAATATATTCTGCCTCCTGGGTTCAGCAGTCGGGTAGAATTGGCGCAACGCAGTACGGTTTAATTGAGCCCTCAAAATGCCAGACATTTCGCAAGCAGGCGCAGCCGCGTCTGATCCCGGGTCATTGACGGGGAAAGTAGTCGGTCGATTTGCGATTCAGAAACCGCTGGGCGCTGGCGGCATGGGCCAGGTCTACCTGGCTGAGGACACCATTCTGCAACGTGTGGTTGCCATCAAGCGGATGGCGCCCGGCCTGCAAGAAAACGACCGCGACCGCAAGCGTCTCTTGAAAGAAGCGCAGCGCGCTTCCGCTCTGAACCATCCCAATATTGCCAGCATTTATGACGTGATTGAAGACCGCGACGAGCTTTTGCTGGTGATGGAATATGTTGAAGGCACCACGCTGCGCGCCGCCACGCGGCAGCGGCCTGATATTCCCGCCTTCCTGAACATTGCTATCCAGTGCGCCGATGGACTTGCCGCAGCCCACCAGAAAGAGATTGTCCACGGAGACATCAAGCCGGAAAACCTGATGCTGACTCCGGCAGGACGGGTAAAGATTCTGGATTTCGGCGTCGCTCGCCGGCCTACGCTTGAGGCCGATTCCGATTCGCCCACGGCCAGTCTTGCCACCATGACGGGCTCGCTCAGCGGCACGCCCGCTTATATGGCGCCGGAAGTCCTCACGCAGAAGCCGTATGACGGCCGCGCCGATATTTTCTCTCTCGGCTTGGTTTTTTACGAGATGCTGGGCGGTCCGCAACCATTCCAGACAGATAGCTTTATTGGCACCGTGGCGCGCGTGCTGCATGATGACATTCCATCGTTGAACACCATCGCGGCAAAAATTCCGCCGGGATTGGACGCCATCATCCAACACATGCTGGCCAAGGATCCTGCGGCGCGTTATGCCACGGCAGAAGATGTTGCGGCGGACCTGCGCGCTGTGCAGCGCGGCGAGCAGCCTTCGGCGGCGACGCAGGCGGGCGGCAAGACAAAGCCCCGAATCCGCAACCGCGCTATGTTGATTACCGGAGCGGCGCTTCTTCTGCTGCTCGTCGCGGCCATTCCGCTGCGGCACACCATCGCGAGATGGGTAGGCGCAGGTGCGACGGCGGGAAAATCGACTTTTGGCATTTCTGGTCCACCCACGCTGCAAACGCTTGCCGTACTGCCGGTGACCACCGCTGCCTCTGATCCACAACTGGCCGCGCTGGGCAATGGACTGGGAGAAATGCTGACAGCAAAAATGACGCGCTTGGGGATTGACCACTCTTTGCAAGTGGTTTCTTCCAGCGAGCTGCGCGCCCGGCATGTAACCAAAATGGAAGAAGCGCGCCAGGAATTTGGCGCGACGATGGGACTGCAGATTAGCCTGCAGCGATCGGCTGACCTGGTGCGCGTGGCCTATACGCTGGCCGACGCAAAGACCGGGCGCACGCTGGGTGGCAACAGCATCGATGTTCCCATCAGCGATCCGTTTGCTTTGGAAGACCAGGTGTCCGGCGGCGTGGCGACCGCGCTGGGACTGGAACTGCGTCCGGAAGAGCGCCGCGAACTGGCGTCGCACGGCACCGGCCTGCCCGATGCTTATAACTATTTTCTGCAGGGCCGCGGCTATCTGGAAAAAGGCCCGGAAAGCATGGATAGCGCCATAACTCTGTTTACCCGCGCGCTGGAACTTGATCCTAATTATGGGCTGGCTGAGGCCGAACTGGGGACAGCCTATTGGTCAAAGTATGAGTCAGGCAAAGACAAGAAGTTTATTCCCAAGGCGCGGCAGGCGTGCTCCAAAGCGGTGGAGCTTGGCAATGCCGGCGCTGCCGGACATGTTTGCCTGGGCGTACTGGAAAACGGCGCAGGCAACTATGAGAAAGCCGTGGATGAATTCACGCGCGCCGTCCAGCTCGATCCCAGCAGCGATGGAGCTTATACCGGACTGGCGTCGGCGTATGAGAAGCTGGGCAAGCTCAATGACGCGGAGAAGACGTATCAGCAGGTCGTCAATCTGCGTCCCCGATATTGGAAAGGTTACAACCAGCTGGGCATCTTCTACTGCCGGCAGTCGCAATATGACAAATGCGCGGCCATGTTCCAGAAGGTGGCTGAGCTCACGCCGGACAGCTTTCGCGGCTACGCAAATATGGGTGCGGCCTATCTGGCCGATGGCAAATACTCCGAGGCCATCCAACCGCTGAACCAATCTCTGAGTATCCGCGCAACACCCGGGACCTACACCAACCTTGGCACAGCATATTTTCATCTGCGGAACTTCCAAGAGGCCGCTTCGGCTTATGGGGAAGCAACGCGACTTAATGATCGGGACTACCTTTTGTGGGGCAATCTTGGCGAAGCCCAATACTTCGCACGCAACCGTCAGGAGGCCGAGAAGGCCTACCGCCGCGCAATTTTTCTAGGCGAAGAGTCCTTAAAGGTAAATCCTCGCGCTCCGGCCGTGCTGAAGGACGTCGCGAACTATCACGTCATGCTGGGAGAGCGCGCTCCAGCGCTTAAGTATCTGAACCAGGCGATGGTGTATGGAAAATCTGACAAGGAAATACTATTCGGCGCGGCCTTGGTCTATAACCAACTTGGCGAA
>DAHUXR010000213.1 GCA_027307045.1 Acidobacteriaceae bacterium | reverse complement strand
TCCCATGGCGTCCCATGCCGTCCCTAGGCTGAGAGATCAGGCAGAGGGTCGCAACCCCAAAATGCGAATACCCGGCTTTCCAGCCGGGTATCAAATAAAACTCGTGGACCACAGCCGGCCTCGGCTGTGATTGCCTTTGCATTTGTGGCACACACACTCTTACCTGTGCGCCTTCAACGAAAAACTCGTGTGGCACAGCCGCCCTCGGCTGTGGCTTTACAAACAAAATACGAATATACTTTAGCATCATTTCTTACTGACGCAACAAGAAAAACGGCGAGCCTCGAGCTGCGTGGGCGGTTCTAATACACACTCGTGCCTCACCATGATAAAAGGACAAGTGCATGAGTGTCGACATCAAACCAAAGGAACTTAAGGGAGACTGGGACAAAGGGTATGCGTTGGACGTCCATACCGTTGACAGTACATATATAGGGGACGATTCGTACGGGCACCCGGTTTTCGATAACAAAAGATCGGCAATGGGGGAGCTGCTTTTTCAACTAAAATATCGAAATGACGCTGCGGCCTTGGCACAGATCGTTGAGACTGTTAGCGAGTTTTTGAAACAATCACCGTTCGACGTGGATCTTATAGTGCCGATGCCGCCATCTAATTCTTATAGAAAATTTCAACCTGTCATTGAGATCGCACGAGGGGTAAGCGCTACGACGCATTTGGCAATTTCGGAAAAAGGGCTATTAAAAGTGAAAAGCACTCCCCAGCTCAAAAACATTTATGACCTGACGGAACGAAAGAAGATTTTAGCGGATGCATTCGCAGTCACCAAGAACGAAACGAGCGCAAAGAAGGTCCTTCTCGTGGATGACCTCTATCGCTCGGGTGCCACGATGAATGCTGCCTCTGCCGCGTTAAAGTCTTCTGGCGAGGCGAGCAGTATCAGTGTGTTGACGTTGACATACACGAGGAATGTAAGATGACCCCTGTTTTTCTAGGTGGCTCGCGAGCTATTTCGAAATTGAACTCGGTGATACGTGAGCAGCTGACTAACCTGATGAATCATCGATGCACGATCTTGATTGGGGATGCGAACGGTGCCGATAAAGCGATGCAGAGATTTTTTGCGGATCAGCAGTACGAGAACGTCGTCGTTTTTTGTATGAATGATTTCCGCAACAATCTGGGCTCGTGGCAAACAAGAGTCATCCGTGCTGATCGAAAGACCAGGGGGTTTTCTTACTTCACAATCAAAGACAAGGAAATGTCGAGGGAAGCTAAATGCGGGCTCATGCTCTGGGATGGCTTGAGTAAAGGAACCCTCAGAAACATATTTGAATTAGTGCGCGATCATAGAAAGGTTCTCGTCTATCTTGCACCTGAAAAAAAATTCTATAAATTGACGTCAAATGAAGAACTCGCGGACCTCTTGTCTCGTTGCGATTCAGCAGTCATTCAAAACCTCACGCGTGAGCTTGGGCCAGAATTATACCTGGATCCCAAGCGCCCTGAAATACCCTTTCCTCTGACAAGCAAGTAGCCTGCGCCGCCTGCCCATTTCTGAAATTGAACCCAGCGCCGCCACGCTGCGCTCAATAATTTCTCTCTCAGGTTGTAGTGCAGATTTAACGCTTCAGAACGTGCAAGTCCCTCCCGTCTGGTTGCAATTGCCGGTCGGCTGCTTGCCGGTCATGGTCTGGTAATGGTTGGTGATCTGGGTCTGGGTGAGTAAGTAGTTGTAAATTGCAACCTTCCCAATTGTCCCCTCAAACCAGACATTATCTTGGGGCGACATCGTTGCGATATCCAAAGGACTGTCATTTGACTGAGGCGCCACCATGTACTGGCTCATGCAGCCCGTAGGAGTATGCATGGCCTGGTTCCACAACACTCCGTTGACCCAGATATTGATGGAACCCGGAAAACTGGAGGGCGGGCAGTCCGGCGGCTGGCTTAGCGTTGTGTACTCGCCCACGATGTGCAACCACTCACCAGCTTGGATGACATTGCAAGCCGGTATCTGTTGCCAATCCGCGCCAGAGCCAAACCCAGCTGTCGGGTTAAACACATAGGCACTCAATCGACTGCAGCGGCCTGCCGGATTTGTGTTAGTCGCGTCGTACATGCGGGCTTCCCATTCGCAAGTGGGGGAATGGTTCGCGCACTTGCCCATGAGATCCACGCTTCCATCGGAAGTGCTATGCGGGAATTGCAGCACCGTGGGCTGGATCCAAATTTCCCAGGTCAGGTTGTGGGTAGTTGGGATGGAGAAAGACCTATTCGAAGAGACCGTCAAATACTCAGTTGATCCGTTAAACACCGCTGCCTGGTCGCCATTGGGCATGGTGCTTACCGTGGGCGATCCTCCGACATACGTTCCGGTATTGCCGTTGCCGGTTAGGTCGATTTCCGTGCTGCCCGTGGGATTCAAGTTCCAGAAAGCCACTGGATGATCGGCGAGAACAGTCTGGTTATAGGCACTGGAACTGCTGCTTGTAAGAGCAAAGTTGCCGAAGCGCAGCGAGCCGGTTGTGGTGTCAACGATAATGCCGTCATTATTTAGTGCTGTCACGCCCGCCTGCTCCGTGCGGAAAGCGTAATTGCTGGCCAGCGATTGCTCACTGCCGCCGCTTGCTGTCACAAAGACGGAATACGTATGAGTCGCTACGTTGGTTGCCACTCGGAAGTGATACATGGTTCCGGGGCTATAAGGAATTGTTGTGTCAGCAGAGTACACGCCGCCATTGCGCACCTGGATGGTTCCATCGGTAAAGAAGCGGATGAGGCAGGCAAAGCCGGTGAAAGAAGTCTGCGCGCCGTTGGAGAGTCCCATTACGCCGTCCATCCCGCTGGCGGCTGGCATGGCGTCCCACTCTGCCTGGAATGCTCCAGACTGGCTGGCGAAAGACGAGTTGGTCCATATTGAGTTGGCAATGGCCGTTTCTGAAGCGGCAAGAAAATTCAACGCCTGCATGGAGCCGATATCGGCAAAGACGGACCAGTTATTGAGCGCCGAGACGGATTGCTGTTCCGTGCGAAATACGTAGTTCAAACCGACAGTCTGCTCAGCCTGGCCCGGCGGCGTCACGTAGATGGAATATGTATGGTTCGCCAACGTGACGACGAAGCGAAAATGATACGTCTGATTGGCCAAATAGGGAATGGAGTTTGCG
>DAHUXR010000212.1 GCA_027307045.1 Acidobacteriaceae bacterium | reverse complement strand
CGCCACGGGAAGGTGAATAGTAAAAGCGCTTCCCTTGCCCAGTTCGCTGCTTGCGGTAAGCCGCCCGCCCATCGCTTCCACAATGGTCCGCGCCAGCGGCAATCCCAGGCCGGTTCCGTGAATTCCGGATTCGCTCACGGCAGGGCTGCGGTAAAAAGGCTCAAAGATATGTTTGATCTCGTCTTTGCCAATGCCAATTCCCTTGTCTTCCACAATCAATTTCACTTCCTCAACGCGGCCAGAGCCTTTCACAGCGGCTGCTGAAATCCGCAGCCACCGGTTCTCTCCGCCATATTTCACGGCGTTGGTAATCAGGTTCTGCAAGCTGCGCACCAGCGCGGAAAAATCGGCATTCACCGCCGGCAATCCGTTTTCAATGCGCCGTTCCACGGCAAATCCCGCCGCCGCAACCTCGGAGCTTGTGCCCTCCAACGCCGTGTCAACCACCTCTGAAACCGTGACCCGCCCGTATGCCAGATTGCGTTGCGGCTGCTGCGTCGCTGCAAAAAGCAATACCTGCTCCACCAGCTGCGTCAATTGCCGGCTCTGCTTTACGATTGTGTTGCCGTACCGCACCAGCTGTTGCTTATCTTCCACCACGCCATGGGCAATGTTTTCCGCCGCCGATGAAATCACCGCCAGCGGCGTTCGCAGCTCATGCGAGACGCCCGCGACAAAATCCATCTGCAATCTAGCCAGCCTGCGCGCCCGTTGGCTTGCTACCACAACCAGGCCCATCGTAATGGCCAGAACACCCAGAACGCCAAAGCTTGCCATCAGGTTGCGCCGCCGCAATGCGCCCACGGCCGCTTCCACCGATCCGCTTTTATGTGTGGCGGTGACTTGCCACATGCCCTGGCTTGCAGCGTAGGGAAATGGATTAAATCTTGGCAGCCGCTCCAGCGTCGCCATGTGCTGCTCATCGCTTTGCTGCGTGTGATCGGCACGGGGCCGCGCAGGCCCAAAAAATTCCATGCCTGCCTCCGGTGGCCCCGCATGTCCGAACGGAGGCCCCACCAGATTTAGAGCTGCGTCCGGAGGACGGTCTTTCTCTTCTCCCGAACCAGGCCCGGACGAATAAACCACGCGCTCGCCATTATTACCAACCGCTTTAACCGCAACGTAATAATCCATTCCCGATGCGCTGCCAAAGAACTTCTGCGTCAGCTCCGGAAAAATTTCTTTTTGCAGCACGTTTGGGTTCAATTGGATGATCAGCCACGTAACATCGTCCCTGTTCACGGGCCCGTCCAAAGACATGTGCCGCCGGATGGGATACGCGACGGCGGGTATCGCTTGGTCGATGGCCCAGGGCATCATCATCTCCTGCATGTGCCCGCGCATTCCAGTTCCTCTGCCGACGCCTTGCCGCGGGCGTCGATCAAAGTTTCGTCGCGGCGCAAACTCAGAATGGCGCACGCGCTCATGTCCTTCAGCCCCTCCGGCTGGCGGATGATGTGCCGTAGTGATCTCCAATAACCGCTGTTGCATAGGATCAAATTCTGCAGGCCATGCAGTCCGCTCAAACTGGCCCCTGGCCGGGTCAAACCGCAACGGTTGCTGGTGCGTTGGATCAGCCCAGAGATAGATACGTGAAACCAGGTTTGGATGCGCCGCGGTCTGCTGCAAGCGATGAAATTGCTCGTTCAGTTCCGTGGGATTCGTGCTGGAAATGTCCGCAATGGTCCTGATCTCATTCGCCGTCACGCCCAGTTCCCGGCCAAAATCCTGACGGAAACTCATTAGAGAAGTGTGCAGGTTTGCGAGCATCTGCGACCGTGTGGCGTCGCTCACCTGCCCGCTCCACCGGTACTGCAATACAGCCAGCCCCACCAACACCGCCGCCATCGCGGGTATCGCCACCCATCGCAGAAGACGTTCTCTGGCTTGCGCTTTATTCATTTACTTGGATTTTGGTCGACGATTGGCATCGCACGCCTGATCTTCCGTGACGATTTCTCGCCTCATTACATTATATGTCTGCCTCATTCCGGCTGCGCGATTGCCTCTGCTCGCGCGCTGGGCCGCAGAGGCCGCTCCAGCAACGCGCTGAGTTCCCGCAGGAACCTGGGCTTGTAAATCACCGCCCTTGCTCCACATCCGGCGCAGGCCGCGCGAAACCGCGGGCTCGTGTCCATGGACATCAGGACGACCTCGGTTCCAGGGGCCATCTGGGAGAGCAACAGCGCCGTTCTCAATCCGCTCATCCCCGGCATGTCCGCGTCCATCACAACCAGGTCCGGCTTTAGCTCAAGCACGGCATCCACTGCCTGTGTGCCGCTCTCTGCCCGCCCAGCCACTTCCACCACCTCATGATGTTCCAGGAGAGAGCAAATCGCATACAGGATTGTCTCCGAGTCATCCACCACCAGCGCCCTTTTTCTGACCGGCGTCAGCGGAACTGGTTTAACCGCTTGCGTGCGGATTGCTAACGATCCCAGAGACATACAGCACCTCGCCCAAAAAATTCCCTAACGTAAAGATTAATCAGACTTTGCGTCGGCCGGGGTAAACAAGCCGACAAGGGTTTGTAAAGTTCTTGTAAAGAACGCGGTTTGGTCTTGGTCCTGCGTGTGTAAATACAAATTTTATTAAGCAGTTAGAAGGACAGGAGGGCCGTGAGAAAACCAGGAAAAAACTCTCAGGCCGTCCCGTCCTTCGTCGCGGCTGCGCCAATTCCTTAGAAAGAAGCGCCTGGGGGCGGACCACCGGGGCCATCGGGCCCACCGTGACCCCAGCCGTGCCCACGCATACCCATGCCATGACGTTTGCTTTCAAGATCGTTCATCTTGGCCTGCTGGTCGGGTGTGAGGGTCTGATAAAACGCAGCTTGCGCCTTGGCATGGGCCGTAATCATCTGCGTGGTGAGGTTGCCGATTGTGTTGGCCGCCTGCTCTATCCCAGCACTATCGTTCTTCTGGATTGCCGCTTTCAGGCTGTCATGCGCCATACGCATCTGGTCATGGTTTGCTTTTGCGTTGTTTGCGGCTTCGCTGAAGATCGTGCTCGCCTGCTGTTGCTGTTGCGTGGTCAGTGACAGCTGCTTGGTCAGGAAATCCAGGTGCCGCTGCGCCATCTTTGCCGGGTCGGGCGGATTGCCGTGTTGCGCCATGGCGAAAACGCTTGCCAGGGCCAGGACTGCCGTTACTTTTAAGAGGGTTGTTCTCATTGTTGTTCTCCGTGAAAATGCTCTTTGTAAATGTA
>DAHUXR010000211.1 GCA_027307045.1 Acidobacteriaceae bacterium | reverse complement strand
TCAACCTGCTTGAGCCCATGGATTTAGTAACGCTCACGATTCCTGAATTGGGTTACAACAAAAAGCCGGTGCGCATTACGGCCATGCGTGAAGACGATTCCGGCAAGCTACAAGTTGATTGTGAAGACTTCCCCTGGGGAACCGCAGCGCCAACGCTCTACCCGCATCAGGTCGGGGCCGGATTTGTATCGCAGGCCAATTCCGATCCCGGCGCGGT
Organism: Acidobacteriaceae bacterium; assembly: GCA_027307045.1. Classification (GTDB taxonomy): domain Bacteria; phylum Acidobacteriota; class Terriglobia; order Terriglobales; family Acidobacteriaceae; genus Angelobacter. The sequence goes on along the minus strand of DAHUXR010000211.1, from coordinate 3,124 downwards.
TTCAACGCCGATCATTTTTGAAGCCAATGACCGGCTCAGCCTCACGGGAAACTACGAAGTGTGGCTTGGGGTATGCGGGCCAACGGTAGCAATTACAGCCGCAACCAACGCCACGCCGATTCAGATCACGGCCACCAACCACGGATTCCGCAGCGGGCAGAAAGTCGCCATCGCCGGCGTGCTGGGCAACACCGCGGCAAACGGCACATGGACAATCACCGTCATTGATCACAATACTTTCACGCTGAATAATTCCGTGGGCTCCGGCGCTTACACTTCCGGCGGCTTCGCAATAAATCAGGATTGGGGTGGCTGCCATGTCTGGCTTTCTCCGGACAACTCGAACTATGTGCAGATCGGGACCATGTACGGGCCGTCGCGCATGGGCGTGCTTTCGGCCCAACTGGTAAGCTCTGCCGATCCCGATACCACGCACACGCTTGCGGTCGATCTTACGCAATCCACCGGGATTCTTAACGGCGGCTCGGCCTCGGATGCAGACAACTTCAGAACGCTTTGCTATGTCGATGGCGAGTTGATCGGCTTTCAGGCGGCAACTTTGACCAGCGCGTTTCATTACAACCTTGCTACCAGATTGCGGCGCGGCGTCTTCGGCTCTCTCATAGGAACGCACAACGCAAATTCCGCGTTCCTGCGTTTGGACGATGGAATCTTTGTCTGGGAAGCCGATCCCACATTGGTAGGGACAACCATCTATTTCAAATTTACCAGCTTCAACCGCATGGGACTGATGGAGCAATCCCTGGCCAACGCCACGGCATACAGCTTCGCGTTTAACGGGTTTTTCGGCAATATCTTTGACGTTCCGGCCAACAATGCCACCATTGATTCAATCGTCAACGGATCGAATGCAAATATCCGCGTCTTTGGGCCACTCGGAGTAGGGAACTCTTACTTGAGCTGGAAGCGCGATCAAACCAATCGCACCATCGCAGCGCAAACGCTCACCGTTGACAACACCGGAACGGGCCTGGCGTTCAGCACAAATTACTGGGTCAGTTATGACTTTGCGGCCGGCACGCACACCGCATGGGCCAGCTACAAGGATTATCTTCAGGCCATTGGACGCACACAGATGCGCATCGGCGCTTTGACCACGGTAAGTTCCGGCGGTACGGGTGGAAGCGGTGGCGGCGGCGGTAGTTCAAATGGCAACTGCCCTGACTGGGAAACATGGGTCCGCCCCGGACTCCAGATCAAAGACGCCAAACCAGGCATGATGTTCGATTGCCATCGCAACGGCCAGTTCTATCAGCGTCCTCTGCGCGCCATTCAATTCGCGGACGCGGAGTGCTTCATGGTCTGCGCCGGGCGCTCCGCCAAAGTCGTCTCCTGGGATACATGGTTTGACCTTCCCGACGGGAACTCCCTGCGTTGTTACCAGATGGAAGGCCAGTTGGTTCTTACTGAAGACGGCTGGGAGCCTTGCAAAATCTTCCACGTTGGCAAGCGCAGGGTGGCCAAAGCCGATCTGGGCGGCGAAAGCTTTGCCGGCTCGGTGGTTGAAAATGGCTGCCGCCTGTATAGCCACAATTTGGTTCTCGGCAAATAAAACGTACCGCAACACCACGCGGCGGCTCGGTTGGACCAAACAAATTCGCGTAAAAAACTTTTCAGGAGACAAGCATGTTCAAGCGCATTCTTTCCTTTGCGTTCTTTGCGGCCTTTGCCGTGCAAGCCTTTCCGCAGAACCTCACCACGGTTTCGGCATCCAACATGACTGACATCAACGGATCCAAGCTTGCCGCAGGCCAGCTCTGCTTTTTGATTACCGATCAGAGCGACAACCCAATATCGGTTTCCATTGGCGGCGGCGGACAGGCTCTCAAGCGGGGCTACTGCTCACCCGTTACCGCCGGCGTGGTCACAAGTTTCACCGTGCCGAATCCGGCCAACACATTGCCTTCAGGCATCTATTACAGAATCACCGTAAAAGATTCTTCAACCGGGCAGGAAGTGTTGCGCTATACGCTGGTCAGCTTCACCGGCGCCACGTTCAACTTCGATAACTACGCGCCCATGAACCTTGCGCAAGGCGCTCCGCTCACGGGCAATTCCGTAACAGGTAATCTGGCAGTCACGGGAAACGTGGCGGCCACCGGGACGGTGACAGGATCGAATATTCCCAGCTCAATCCTTCAGCAGATTTTCAGCTCCGGCGTAGGACAGACCCAGCGCACCGGGGTGAACTTCTTTTCCGGCATCACCTGTTCTGATAACGCGGGAACCCTGCGGACAGACTGCCGCCCGGGAACGCTCAACACGCTCGCGTTCTCAGCTACGCCCACATTCGATTGCTCGCTGGGAAGCTTGCAGAAGCTTACGCTCACGGGCAACGTAACCAGCTCAACGCTGGCCAATTGCCAGGCGGGGCAGCTGGTGACCTTTGAGATCTGCCAGGACTCCACCGGCGGCCGGACATTCGCAAATCCGGTGGGGCTGAACCAGTGGAGCGCCCTGCCAATTGCAGCCAATGCCTGCGCGACCCAGCAGTATTCCTTTGATGCGCTGAACAACGGCTTCCCGGACATGATGCCCGCGCTCACAGGCGACGTCACCAGCGCGGCCACCTCCACTGCTACCACGGTTGGGAAGGTGAACGGCGTAAGCTTTCCCTCGACCCCAGCAACGCATGGCGTTCCGGTTGTAACCGCATCCAACACCGTGACATGGAAAGCCGTTCCTGATTGCACTGATACCACAGGAAACCATTTGAACTATACGCAGAGCACGGATGCATGGAGCTGCGGCACCAGTGTTCCGGCCAGCGTGGTCACAACTACCACCTTGGCATCCCCTCCAGCCATCGGCGGGACTGCACCCAACACTGCCAAATTCACCACGTTAACCGCGACCGGAGATACACAAGTCAAGCGCATTAGGGCGAATCAGGGAACCGCGCTTGTCACAGGAGACTTCGGATCACTAACGGGATGGGGATCAACAGCTACAGTATCATCTGTGTCAGGTACAGATTCTCTTGCTCTAGTAACTATCTCCAGCAGTGGAACAGGGCAAACAATCAATGCAGGATTCACTCTAACTTTTCATGATGGCGCATGGTCCAACGCACCGCTGTGTGCTGTAATGCGCGCTGATGGAT
>DAHUXR010000210.1 GCA_027307045.1 Acidobacteriaceae bacterium | reverse complement strand
AAATATACAGAGTTTTTAATAGACTTTCGATGATATCTACCGCTGCTAGCAATTCTCGCTCGTCCGGAGCTGTAATCTCATGAATTGCCATGTTTCCGAGATAACGTTGCAGATGCAAAAAATCAGCCTGTTCGGACGCCAAAAAGCCTGCGCTGACTAGTGCGTCTATACTCTTCTCGAGGTTTTTCTTCCTAACACCCTTATCTTCACAGATTGATTCAACAACTGCTCGTAAACCTGCGGCACCTAATGTCGGCGCTTCAGAACCAATGGCGATCAAAGCTTCCTTGTAAATATTGCTCACGGTTTTCGGCATGTAGTACCAATGCTTTATTGGTTTGCGTACTCTCCTGCTGGGGTATAGCTTTATAAATATAATGGGTTGATCATCTCCATCAACATCATCCGTGCTACTAGAATAATGAGCAAAAGAAAATGTTTCACAGCCCATGCATTGGATCACGTAGTAGGCGTTCCAGAAGTGAGTGCCAATCTCTTCTATATAACCGTCATGTTGCTTCTGGACGACAATCTCATGCTTCCGCGATCCTAGGCACGTTGGACATTCTGCATAAATTGTATTTTGTTCTGCCATACTACGCGATGCTGACTTCCTCATACGTCCCATAAACCTCTTTTAGCGCCTGGCAGATTTCGCCGACGGTGGCGTAGGCGCGGACGCAGTCGATGATAAACGGCATGGTGTTTGCGTCGCTGATGCGGCCATCGGAGCGCACCACGGGCTCCTGGGCTGCGGCTTTCTTTAGTGCGTCCAAGGTTAGGCGGACATCGTCGTTGTTGCGGCGGGCGCGCAAGGCCTTCAGTTTGGCGGTCTGGTGGCGGGCGACGGATTCGTCAATGTAGAGCGTCTCCATCTGCTTTTCTTCGACCGCAAAATCGTTCACGCCCACCACGATCTTTTCTTTCGCCTCGACAGCGCGCTGGTATTGGTAAGAAGCTTCGGCAATTTCTTTCTGCGGGAAGCCGTTCTCAATGGCCTTGACCATGCCGCCCATGGCGTCGAGGCGCTCAAAGTAGTCGAACGCGCCTTTTTCCATGTCGAGCGTGAGCTTTTCCAGGAAGTAGGAGCCTGCCAGCGGATCGACCGTTTGGGCCACGCCGGATTCATAAGCGATGATCTGCTGCGTGCGCAGCGCGATGCGGGCGGCTTCCTGCGTGGGCAGCGCCAGGGCTTCATCGTATGAGTCGGTATGAAGGGACTGCGTTCCGCCCAGCACTGCAGCCAATCCCTGCAACGCCACGCGAGCAATGTTGTTGAGAGGCTGCTGCGCCGTGAGCGAAACACCCGCAGTCTGCGTGTGGAAGCGCATCAGCCACGTGCGCTCCTGCTTTGCGCCAAAGCGGTCTTTCATCAGGCGATACCAGATTTTGCGCGCGGCGCGGAACTTGGCAATCTCTTCAAAGAAGTCGCTGTGCGAGTTGAAGAAATAGCTGAGCCGAGGGCCAAAGTCGTCCACGTCGAGCCCGCGGCGGCGCGCCCACTCCACGTACTCAACGCCGTCATAAATGGTGAAGGCCAATTCCTGCAGCGCCGTGGAACCGGCTTCACGAATGTGGTAGCCGCTGATGGAGATGGAATTGAACTTGGGCGTGAATTTAGCGCCGAACTCAAACGTATCGATCACCAGGCGCATCGAGGGCGCGGGCGGATAGATGTATTCTTTCTGCGCAATGTATTCCTTGAGGATGTCATTCTGCAGCGTGCCGGAAACTTTCTTCCAGTCAGCGCCCTGCTTTTCCGCCACCACCAGATACATGGCCCACAGGACGGACGCCGGCGAATTGATCGTCATCGAAACCGTGGTCTTTTCCAGGTCGATTCCGTTAAAGAGGATCTCCATGTCTTCCAGCGAGTCAATGGCAACACCGCATTTGCCGACTTCGCCTTCACTGGCAGCGTGATCAGAGTCATAGCCCATGAGCGTTGGCAGGTCGAACGCCACGGAAAGGCCTCCGCCGCCGCTGGCCATCAGGTATTTGTAACGCTCGTTGGTCTCTTCCGGCGAGGCAAAGCCGGAAAACTGCCGCATGGTCCAGAGCCTGCCGCGATAGCCGCTGGAATGAATGCCGCGCGTGTACGGCACCTGGCCGGGATAGCCAAGATACTTCTCGTAGTTCCAATCCTCAGGCAGATCGGCTTGCGTATAAAGCCGACGGATGGGCACACCGCTGATGGTAGTGAACTGCGCATGGCCGCTCTCATCAAGGTTGACGCCGCTGGCCGCGCCGATCGGCTTCTCCGGCGATTTCTCCAGCGTCTTGGCCAGCGTGGTCTCGGCCCAGCGCTTTTCAGACTCAGACGGGTGGCGGCCTTCAAAAACGTCAGCAATGGGGCTTTCCGCAATGCCGCTAGGATTTTTCTTCTTGTTCACGTGATCTGCCATAAGAGGATTCCTGCTCCATCATAGAAGATGCGGAAAAGGCAGGGCAAGAAGCAAGACATTACCTCAGGGCGCGGAAGATCGACGAAATTAGGAGCTTAGTCCGTCGTAGAAAAATTCTAGCAGCCTTTTACAGGCCGCCATGTCCATTCCAGACTGTTGCCGGACCGGCTCAGTTCACCTTTTTCAGCACAGCCATGTTCTTTTCGTCCAGATTGATCTGCCCAAAGAACTTCTTGAGCTGGTCCATCTGGTCCATGGAAACCTCTGTGGCCGTCTGCTTGTATTCTCGCGTATATTTCAGCAAGCCTTCCGAGCTCTCCGTCTTGCTTACATACTCCGCAAACGGGAAGGTGGCCTTGGCAGGATCAGGCAGCTCGTCAACCTTGAAACCGTCCGGCAGGGAGATCTCCACAGTGTCGCGGTCCAGGAACGGGCCGCGGAACTCGTAGGCGTAGTGCCGCGGCTTGTTGGCGTCCCACGGCCCAGCCAGTTCGCCGAGCACGCGCGGGCGCACCAGCAGCATGGAGCCGGCGTTCTTGGCGTAATGCGCCGCACTGAAGTTAAAGCGGATGATAAGGTCCTGATCGATATCATCAGCATTGACCAGCTCATATTTATCGAGCTGGAAACTGCCGAGCGAGTTGGCGACCAGTCGCTCAATGATCTTCTTGCGCTCATTGTCGCTCTCGTGCTGGAGAAATTCCCGGCCCAGATAGGCATTGAAGCCTGTGTACTTTTCTTCGATCTCCCCCTGCAAGGTTCCGTCAGGCAGGAGTTTCAATTTGGCATTGCGAGTAACGCCATTGGCCTCCGGAGGACTGAGCGGCATGTTGATCAGCTCGCCACCCTGCTCTCCAACCAGCAGGCCATAATTATCCTGCTCGTAAGGAGGAATCTGCCCGAAGGGCACATATTCGTTCGTGGGATCAAAGATCAGCAGATGCCCGAGTGTACGATGCTCGTACAAGG
>DAHUXR010000020.1 GCA_027307045.1 Acidobacteriaceae bacterium | reverse complement strand
CTAACAACAGGCCTCATTGCCTTTTCGGGAATGGGGCCTAGGTTTTGGCGCACAAAAGCGCTTGCTGCAACTTCAGGCAGGATTAAAGCAAAGATATAGGTCGACGAGGTGGCACATACATGGTACTTCCCGCATACATAGGCGCGCTGGATGGTAAGCGGCAGCGACAAACGGCGCTGATCACTGGGGCATCGAGCGGCATTGGACTGGATCTGGCACAGTTCATGGCTCCCGACTTTGACCTGATTATCACCGCACGCAACCAAACTGTACTGGAAAAGATCGCCCAAGAGCTACATGCTGCGCATGGAAACCATGTACACGTGATTCCCGCAGACCTGACGCTGCCGGAAGCACCACAGCAGATATTCGCGGAGATCGAAAGACGCGGGCTGCCGGTGGACATTCTGATTAACAACGCAGGCTTTGGATCCTATGGAGCGTTTGCGGAGAGCGATTCGAAGACCTCCCTCGATATGGTGGAGGTGAATATTGCCGCACTTACGGCGCTGACCAGACTCGCGCTCCCGGGCATGATCCAGCGCAAGCGCGGAAGAATCATGAACGTGGCTTCGACCGCGGGCTTTCAGCCGGGACCACTCATGGCCGTCTATTACGCAACGAAGGCTTACGTGATCATGTTTTCTGAGGCAATTGCCAATGAACTCAAGGGCAGCGGTGTGACTGTAACGTGCTTTTGTCCGGGGGCCACTGCCACTAACTTTGCTGAGCGCGCCAAGATGGAGGAATCACGGCTATTCAAAATGGGCGCCATGAAATCAAGGGACGTTGCGCTCGTCGGCTACAAAGGGATGATGGCGGGAAAAGGCCTGGTGATCCCCGGCGTGATTAACAAGACGCTTGCCATGTCAGTGCGGTTCAGTCCCAGGAAACTTGTAACAGCAATCTCCAGAAGTCTGCAGGAAAAAGCAAACTAGCGTAATTTCGGGTCAATAAAAACCCCTGCCAATTTATCCAAAATCAGGGTAGAATCCTGACGCAAATACAGCCTGAAACCTAATCCTATTCGTGCCAAACCTGGAGGTGTTTTTGTACTTTCACGTGAAATTCGCGCCAGCGGCTCTTATAGCACTCAACTTACTGGCTTTTGGCCAAGCCCAGGAAGCTCAAACATCGTCTCAGCCAGGCACTTCTGCCGTCACAAACCCACCGGCGGTGGCATCTTCACCCGCGCCGGCCCCGGCAGATGTGGTTACCAACCAGACTGTTTTGGATATGGTCAGCGCCAAGCTGCCAAGTGACATAATCATTACGAAAATCCAAACTTCAAAGACAAGCTTTGATTTATCAACCGATGCTTTGATCAAGCTGAACCAGAATTCCGTACCTTCGGATGTTGTCAAAGCGATGATGCAAAGGAGCAGTGCACCTGCACCGGCAGCCGCGGCCGCCGCCGAACCTACTGATCCAAATGACCCTAATACCTGGCACGATCCCGGTATCTACGCTTACGTATCCAATGGGCGTGAGAGAAAGCTGCTGATGCTGGAACCTACTGTCTATTCGCAAGGCAAGAGCGGAGGTGTTTTTGCCTCCGCCATGACCTACGGAATAGCAAAGGTGAAATGGAAGGCCGTGGTGCGAAATGCTCACGCTAACGTAAAGATGGGCGATCCGCAGGCAAGTTTCTACTTTTATTTTGAAGAGAAGGGGGCGGGGTTGAGCCATCCCGAATTCGGTGGAACCAGCACTCCAAACGAATTCACGCTCTTGAAATTCGACGTTAAGCACGATACGCGTGAGACTACGGTCATGAAAGCCAACGCGTTTGGTTCTTCAGCAGGCACTGACGATAAAGCCAACATTCCGTTTACTTTCGAAAAGATCAAGCCGGGCATCTACAAAGTGACTGCCAAGAATCCATTATCGCCGGGCGAATACTGCTTCCTCAGTGCAAGCTATGGGGGGGCCTATGCGCCCGGAGCCGCAATGGCAAACAGGTTGTTTGATTTCAGCCTTGAATGATGCGCTTCTTCACCATGAGCTGCGGGAACCCTGGCCTGCAGCTCTTTGTGTAGGGGTATTCGGTTGTCCATCCGAGTTAAACTACACAGATGTTGCCTTTTACAGGCGGCGAACCTGTTTCAAGGAGAGGAATCGATGGCCGTTTCATGGAATAAAAATATAGATACTGCGCTCAGCCAGGCCAAGACACAGCACAAGCCTGTGCTGCTTGTTTGGGCAAAGAAGGCAATTCCCTGGGAGGCCTAGCGCGTTAATCCTGTCGCTTCGCTCCAAACCGCCGGTGCGACTTGCCGGGCACAATCCGTTCTGCGCTTGAGGCAAGCAGCTCGCCGCGCAAGTCGGGCTCGCTGCTATATCGTTGACGTCGCGGCGATTGAAGCGGCAGAGACAATCTGCCGCTTTACATTTTCCGCCTGTAATAAATGGCGGCGCTGGTGAGCCATCATCCATGGGAAGCTGGCCGCAAGTCTTTGACGCAGAGGCGAGAAAAACGGTCCTAACTTGATCTTTGCCAGATCCAGCCCGGCCGATTCACGGATGAGCCGCTGCCATTCATCCTGCGCCTTCATGAAATTCGGCAGAAGTTGGCCGGGGTCATCGATCTTTGCGGGAGGACGAACGTTGCGGGGAGCCGGCATTCGGAATTTGGGTGGCGGCTCGGCGATCCATACCAGAAGGCGTCCTTTCAAGCCGATATTGAATGGCCCGGCACCGACTTTCTTGTCTTGCCTCGCTTGCACAATGGCCTTTTCCATTAATGGCTGCACCACCGCGGCTGTGGCATTGAGATGAAGAATGCATTCCGCGATAGACCATTTGCCACTCTCAGGCTGCCGGGTGAGTTCTCCGGAACTGAGGCCGCGGAGTATGGCTTCCGCGCGGTGGCGAGCCTCCTGGATTTCACGGGCACATTGATCGACGTCAAAGATCATCGGCTACTCCCATTCAATCGTTCCCGGCGGCTTGGAGGTAATGTCATACACCACACGGTTGATGCCGCGAACCTCATTCACGATGCGCGTGGAAATCGCTTTCAGCACATCATATGGCAGCGGGACCCAGTCGGCCGTCATGCCATCTTCAGAATGCACCGCGCGAATGGCGCAGGTGTATGCATAGGTCCGTTGGTCGCCCATGACGCCTACGGACATTACCGGCAACAAGACAGCAAATGATTGCCAAATCTGGGTGTAGAGGCCCGCGCGCCGGATTTCATTCACAACGATTTCGTCAGCCTCTTGAAGCAGCGCCACCCTTTCAGGCGTAACTTCGCCCAGGATGCGCACGGCGAGTCCCGGGCCGGGAAAGGGCTGGCGCTGCAAAATCTCTTCCGGCATACCCATTTCCCGGCCAATGCGGCGGACTTCATCCTTAAACAGGTCCTTTAAGGGTTCAATCAGTTTAAGCTTCATCTTGTCCGGCAGGCCGCCGACGTTGTGGTGAGACTTAATAGTCTGGGAAGGGCCGCGCACGCTGCGGGATTCGATGATGTCAGGATAAAGGGTCCCTTGCACCAGCCAGTCCACTTTGCCGATCTGCTGTTTCAGGCGGTGCGCTTCCTGATCGAAGACTTCAATAAATTCATTGCCAATAATCTTGCGCTTCTTCTCCGGGTCAATGACGCCGGCAAGCTTGTTGAGAAAACGATCTGTGGCGTCAACGGCCACCACGTTCAGCCCAAGGCGGTCGCGCAGGTTCTGCTGGACTTTTTGAAATTCATTCTTGCGCAGCACGCCGTTGTTGACGAACACGGAGATCAGGCGGCGGCCGATGGCTTTATCAACCAACGTGGCAGCCACAGCTGAATCCACTCCGCCGGAAAGCGCGCAGATCACTCTTCCCTGCTCGCCAACGGTCTGGCGGACCTGGCGAATGGTTTCGTCGATGAAGTGCTGGGGCGTCCAGTCGCCACGGGCGCCGCAGATGTTGACTACGAAGTTGCGCAACAGGTCGACGCCGCGCTTGGTGTGATGCACCTCAGGATGAAACTGCACCGCCCATATCTTCTGCGATTCGTTTTCCATGGCAGCCAGGGCATTGCTGCTACGCGCCATGACAGTGAAGCCGGTGGGGAGTTCCAGCGCTTCGTCGCCGTGCGACATCCAGACGTTGAGCGATGGCGGCAGGCCTTCAAATAGCCGGGATTGACCTTTAACATTAATTTCTGCGTGGCCATATTCGCGCTTGGGGCCGGGGCGGACTTTGCCGCCGAGCTTGTGCGTGATGAAGTGCAGACCGTAACAGATGCCGAGGACGGGCAGGCCAAGGGCAAGAACGCGGTCGTCGGCTGGGGGCGCGTCATGATCGTAAACGGAAGACGGGCCTCCACTCAGAATGATACCCACAGGCCGGTAGCCTTTGATCTCATCCAGTGGGGCTGTACAGGGCAGGACGACAGAAAATACCTTGAGTTCGCGGATGCGGCGCGCAATAAGTTGCGTGTATTGCGAGCCAAAGTCGAGGATTACGATGGATTGTTCTTCCACGAACAATTATTTCTGATTCGCGCCAGACTGTAAAGGTAAATCAGAGGATCGGGGTGTTCTCAACAGGCGTTGCGGAGGAAGTCGCGACAAGCTTTGGTCCAGCGGCAGGATCCACGTAAGCGGCGGCCAGCGCGAGATAAGCGGCCATCCGGGCCATATACAGGAACGCAGCGACAGCGAAATACGCCAGTGAAACCACGATCAACAGAACAAAATAGCTCTGTGGTGCAGTGCCCGCCATGCCTGAAGTGAGGCCGCAGATGGCCGTGACAATCAACAGGACAACGACGCGGAAAAGGAGAAAAACAAAACCGGTTCCGGCAAAATCAGAGCGCTGCTGGCGGACGGTCTGGCGGGCCTGGCGCAGCGCGCCGCGAAAACTTTGTCCTTCGCGACCAAAAATTGCTGCCAGAGAAAGATACCAGTTGAACGTCAGCCAAAAAACGCTGATGAGAATGACCGAAGGTAGCATCATCAAATAGTAAAGAACAAGGTCCGGCTGAGGGCCGCGAGTGGCAATAAGCATCTCGCCAATGCTGGCTGTGACCAGCAACACCAAAGAGAGCCAGCCAATAAATCCACGCAAGAGTTGCAGCGCAAAAATGGCGCGAAAGCGGAGCGACGTGAGTTCCGCGCGTAACCGCCGGACGGTGGCAAAACGTCCCAGGGCCGCGAGAATACTCCAGATAAGAGCGATCGCCAATGGTAGGCCGATTGCGGCAAACAGAATGACCTTGATTCCCAAAAGCAACACGACGGCCACAACCAACTGACCCATCCTTTGGGGATCGCGACTGCGCCAGGCTGTATCCCACGCGTGGCCAACGTGCAGCGGCCCAAGAATCATCAACCCGACGCCAATGACTAGAAGACACGCGAGAAGCGCAAACGACCAGCGCCAGAGAATTTCAACGAGAAAAATTACAGGGTCGCGCGTGACAGCACGGAGACCCTGCGTAATGGGGTTTGGCGGCTTAGACATCGTGCCTTCTTGCAATCATCTGACCACCACGTTGACGAGCTTGCCTGCGACGACAATTACCTTAGCGATCTGTTTTCCATCTGTCGCGGCACGCACTTTTTCATCGGAAAGCACGCGCTCACGCACAGCGTCTTCCGGGGTGTCCGCCGGAAAGACAATATGGCTGCGAAGCTTGCCGTTGACCTGGATGGCATAGGTGATCTCGTCTTCTTTGGCCAAAGCAGGATCGTAAGCGGGCCACGGGTAGCGGAGAATATTTTCGCTTTCACCCAGGAGTTCCCAAAGTTCAGCCGCGAGATATGGCGCGAATGGAGCCAGCAAAAGCACAAGGCGGCGCTGGACATGGGCGAGCAACGTCGGAGGAAATTTGCCGCCACTGATTTCATCTTCCGCGGCATAAAGCTGGTTCACGAATTCCATGATTGCCGCCACAGACGTATTGAAGTGCCAGCGTCCCTGAAAATCTTCAGAGATGCGCTTGATCGTCTGGTGAAGCTTGCGCTCAATCTGACGCGCCTTGGGTGAAAGTACGGAAGAAGAAGACGCGGAACCAGCTCCATTGCCGGAAGAGGTTTTCCCTGACACTCCGGCATTGCGCATCACAAAACGATACGCCCGGCCGAGAAAGCGATGCACGCCTTCAACGCCAGCGTCCTGCCAGTCAAGTTCGCGATCCGGAGACGTGGCGAAAAGAGCATACATGCGCGTGGAATCCGCGCCGAACTTCGCCACCATTTCATCGGGCGAAACCACGTTGCCTTTGCTCTTGGACATCTTTGCGCCATCTTTAATGACCATGCCCTGGGTAAAAAGGCGCGTTGCCGGCTCATCGTGATGCACCATGCCAAGATCACGCATGAACTTGGTCCAGAAGCGCGAGTAAATCAAATGCAAGATGGCGTGTTCAACGCCGCCAATGTACTGATCGATAGGAAACCAGTAATCCACCGTAGCGGTATCCAGCGGACGGTCCGCGAGATGCGCGTTGGTATAGCGGTAGAAATACCATGAGGAATCGACGAACGTGTCCATGGTGTCCGTCTCGCGGCGGGCAACACCGCCGCATTTGGGACATTTGGCATTCACAAACTCGGGCACGCGTCCAAGCGGAGACCCGCCCGACAAGGTAATGTCAACGTTGTCCGGCAACACGACCGGAAGATCTTTTTCAGGCACCGGCAGCACGCCACATTGCTCGCAGTACAGCATTGGGATAGGCGTGCCCCAGTAACGCTGGCGTGAGATGCCCCAATCCTTCAAGCGATAGGTGACGGTGCGTTTGCCGAAGCCGCCCTGTTCCGCGTGTGCGGTCATCTTCTCGATTGCTGCCTGATTGGAAAGTTCGCTGAATGGGCCCGAATTGATGAGCAGGCTGTCCTTTTCGGTATAAGGGAGCACAGGCGGTTCAGGCTCTCCTGGAGCCGGCGGCTGACCGGTCCTGCGCGGCAGGATGACGATGCGCGCTTCCAAGCCATACTTCTGGGCAAATTCGTAATCGCGTTCGTCATGCGCGGGCACGGACATGATTGCGCCGGTGCCATAGTCCATCAAGATGTAGTTGGCCACCCAGATGGGCACCTTTTCCTGATTGAAGGGGTTGATGGCGTAGCGTCCGGTAAAAACTCCGTGCTTTTCAATGGCGCCAACATCGCCGGATTCTCTGGCACGGTTCTGTTCGCGGACAAGATCTTCAACCTTGGAATGCAAGTGAGGATCGTTGCCAACCAACTCGGCGACGATGGGATGCTCCGGCGCAAGCTGAATGGAAGTTGCGCCATAGATGGTATCGATTCGCGTGGTAAAGACCGTAATCTTGTCCGTGGCGGAGATGACACCATCGATTTTGAAATCGACCAGCGCGCCCTCGCTGCGTCCGATCCAGTTGCGCTGCATGGTGCGCACTTTTTCCGGCCAGCCCTCAAGCTTATCGAGCCCGGCAAGAAGCTCGTCAGAATAATTGGTCGTGCGGACGAACCACTGCTCCAGGTCGCGCGTCTCAACCTGCGTTTCTTCATGGCGCCAGCAGCAACCGTCAACCACCTGTTCATTGGCAAGCACAGTGGCGCATTCCGGACACCAGTTCACCCGGCTCTTTTTACGATAGGCCAAACCTTTCTCGTAAAACTTTAAAAAGAACCACTGGTTCCACTTGTAGTATTCCGGAAGACAGGTGGCGACTTCGCGCGACCAGTCATAAGCGAAGCCGAGGCGCTTCATCTGTGACTTCATGTGCGCGATATTGCGGAGCGTCCAGTCTTTGGGCGGAACGTTATTCTTGATAGCGGCATTTTCCGCCGGAAGCCCGAAGGCGTCCCAGCCCATGGGATGGAGCACGTTGTAGCCGCTCATCCACATAAAACGAGCGAGGGCGTCACCAATGGCGTAATTCCGCACGTGGCCCATATGCAACGCGCCGGAAGGATACGGCAGCATTTCCAGGACGTAATATTTCTTGCGCTTGCTGGTATGCGGCTCCGCGGCATAGAGCGCGGGATCAGCTTCCCAGCGGGCGTGCCACTTTTCTTCAATGCGCTGCGGTTCGTAGCGAAGTTCGCGCTGCTCGGGTTGGTTGGCGGTGATTTCGATTTTGGTGTCGGACATTTCTACTATGCTCTCTTCCGCTTTGCCGGGGCCGTGGCTACCTGTACCAATGATTTTAACGTTTCTATGTTACGCAAATCGTCGCCGGGATCTTCAATCGGCGTTTCCGCGATGAAAGCCGCATGCTCCGTGCGCGGATCGTTCAACAAGCGGCGGAAAGCGTCCAGGCCAATCGTGCCTTTGCCGACGTGCTCATGGCGGTCGCGCTTTGAACCACGCGCATCCTTCGCGTCATTGCAATGCCAGACCATTACGTTCTTCAGCCCGATCGTCTCATCCAGCTTCTGCATGGTCTCATGCCAGCCGGATTCGGAAACAATGTCATAACCTGAAACATGCGTGTGGCATGTGTCGATACAGGCGCCCACCGGACAAACCGGCCGCAGATAATGCAACAGGTGCGCCACCTGATCAAACGATCCGCCCAACGAAAATTCAGAGCCAGCAGTGTTCTCAATCAGAACGCGAAGGTTGGATTTTTCCAGTTCCAGTCCCTCGGCGGCTTCGGCAATCGAGTGTGCGACTAACTCCAGGCCTTCTTCGCGGCTGCGTCCGCGAAAGGAACCGGGATGCAAAACCAGAAACTCCGCGCAAAGCGCCAGCGCGCGTTCCAGTTCCCCGCGAAAAGCCTTGACCGATTTTCGATGAAACTCCAGCGTGGCGCTGGCCAGGTTCACCAGATAGCCGCTATGGATGGCCATGGGGGAAATTCCATATTTTTCCCGCAAGCCTCGCATTGCATCGCACTGCGCCGACGAAAGCGAATACGGCTGCCATTGCCTAGGGCTGGAAGAAAAAATCTGAAACGTATTGGCCCCCAGCCGATAGGCCCGCTCCGCAGCCATCTCAACACCGCCAGCCGTCGAGGTGTGTATGCCGATACGCCGGGAACCAGGCTTGGGTGGTTCGCCTTCCGCCCACAAAAGCACGTCCTTCATGCTGAGCCGCTTGCGCTCATGAACGCTAAGGATTTTTGGCTTAGACATAGCAAAGCGCTTACGCTCTGGATTCCCTGCAGGCATGTGCTAAATGATTGATTTTAACATGGTAAAGATGGGTCGCAGAGCCGGGTTGCTATCAGCTTTTGATTGCTACTGAAGACAAAATCAAAGTAAACTGAAGGTTCAACGAGGGCGAAAATCATGTTAGTCGTAATGAAGGCGCATGCCACTGAGGAGCAGGTTCGCGCGGTTTGCGAGCGAATTGAGTCGCTCGGTTACCGGGCGCACCCCATACCAGGGGAGCAGCGCACCGCCATTGGCATTACCGGCAATAAAGGCGCCATGGAGCAAGGCGTGCTGGACGAAATGTCCGGCGTGCAGGAAGTCATACACGTAAGCAAGCCATACAAATTGGTAAGCCGCGACGCGAAGGAAGAAGATACGGTCATTACCTTTGCCGGCAGCGATGGAAGTTTTGGCGGTCGCGACCTGGGAGTGGTTGCAGGACCTTGCTCTATCGAATCCCGTGAGCAGGCTTTTGCAATTGCAGAACGAATCGCCAAGGGCGGCGCGAGGTTTTTCCGCGGAGGAGCTTACAAGCCGCGTACATCGCCATATGCATTTCAAGGTCTGGGAGAGGACGCCCTGAAGATCATGGCGGAAATCCGCGACCGTTTTGGGCTGCGGATTATTACAGAAGCGCTGGACGAAGAGTCACTGCATCTGGTGGCGGAGTATGCGGACGTAATCCAGATTGGCGCGCGCAACATGCAGAACTTTTCCTTATTGAAGAAGGTGGGACGGTTACGCAAACCGGTAATGTTGAAACGAGGTATGTCCGCCACGCTCGAAGAATTTCTGATGGCGGCGGAATACATCCTGAGCGAAGGCAATTATGAAGTGATCCTGTGTGAACGCGGCGTCCGCACCTTTGCCGACCATACACGGAACACCCTTGACTTGAGTATTGTGCCCGCCGTGCAGCGGTTGAGCCACTTGCCGATTATTGTTGATCCAAGCCACGGAACGGGAAAACGCAACAAGGTCCTGCCGCTCTCGAGGGCCGCGGTGGCGGTGGGCGCAGACGGAATCATGGTGGAGGTACACCACGATCCCGAGCGCGCCCTTTCTGATGGGGCACAGTCGATCTTCCCTGATCAATTCGACGAGATGATGCATGAGATAAGGCAGATTGCAGCCGTGCTGCGCCGCAACGTCCAACAGCCGCACACGCAGCCCGCGGTTGCCAAGGCCGGCAGATAACTTGCGAGCATTAACATTAGCGGCATGTCTTGCCCTTTGCCTGCTTGCAGGCTGCAAGGACACGCCGGAGCCCAGCCCCAACTATCGCGAGTACGCGTACATCTCTAATGGCGGCAATAATAGCGTGACGGTAATCGACCTGCGCGCCCTCTCAATTCTCACCACCGTTTCAGTGGGCCGCAGTCCGACGGGGCTGGCGGCGAATCCCCATAAGAATGAGATTTACGTCGCCAACACGGAATCCAACAACATCAGCGTGATTGACGCGGAGACGAACAAAGTAGTATCGACCATCGGCGTACATCGAGCGCCATTTTTTGTAGACGTTTCCTCCGACGGCAAGCGGGCTTATGTTGCGAATTCCGGCTCAGCCAACCTGTCGGTGATCGATCTGGACCAGCGCAAGGTGATCAAATACATCCCCACCGGGAATGGAAGCAATCTTGCGCGGCTGACGCCGGATGGCAAACTGGCGATTGTGGCGCTGAGGGATGAAAATTCTATCGCTATTGTGGATACGCAAAAACTGGAAGTACGCGACAAAGTGGCCGTATGCGCGAAGCCGGTGGAACTGGCGATTGTTCCGGATTCCAGCAAAGTTTTTGTGGCATGCAGTGAATCCCGGCAGGTGGCGGCGGTGGACCTGAAGACGGACAAACTGCTGACGCTGCTGGATGTGGGCAAGACTCCCGCGCAAATCGCGGTGAAACCGGATGGCGGCGAGGTTTTTGTAGCGAACTATGACGATAGCTCGATTTCTGAAATCGTGACCTCAACCAATGAGGTGAATAATACCTTCCAGATCGGGGACCATCCCGCGCGCGGACTGGTTTCCCCCGACAATGCTCTGCTGTATGTGGCGAATTTTGGGTCCGATTCGGTAGCGGTATACAGCATTGACAATGGCAAACGCACGGCCTCAGTGCCGGTCGGGAGCCATCCGGAGAGCATGGCACTCTCACCCAACCAGTTGCTTTTACTAGTTGTAAACACTGGAAGCGGCGATATGACTGTACTTTCGTTGATCGATAACAAAGGCAGACCGCAGCCGGAGATTCCAGCGCTGGAGACAATGATCCCTTTGGGGAAGGCCCCGCGGGCGATTGTGGTAAAGGCTTTTGTGAGCCAGCGGTAGCTAACGCAGACTGAGGCCGCCATCAACGGTGAGAATCTGGCCTGTGATGAAGTGCGGCGCGGTGGCGAAATACATTACGGCGCTTACAACGTCCTGTGGCGTTCCGTTCTTTTTCATGGGCGTATGCGCAGCGAGCCGTTGAAGGAGCTCCGGATCTTTTTCTTCTGCGCCAGCATCGATCATTCCGGGCGCAACGCAGTTAACGGCAATCTCCGGCGCCAGTGCTTTAGCCATCACTTGGGTAAGCATGTGCAGCGCGGCCTTGGAAGAGCAGTAGTGGGCATGCGTCGCCCACGGCTTCTCACCACCTAACGATCCCATATTGATAATGCGGCCTCGGGCGCTACGCAATGAGGGAATGCAGCTTTGCGAAACCAGATATGGCGCGCGGACATTGACGGCGAAAACTTCATCCCACTGTTCCGCTGTGATCTCTCCGATATTTGAGGTTTCAAAGACGCCGGCGTTGTTGATCAGCAGGTCAATCTGCCTGAACTGTTTCAGGACGTTCTCAACCGCTTTTTGGGCGCTCTCTGGCTGGCGAAGATCGCATTCGAAAGCAAGCGCCTGAACACCAGTAGCTTCTATTTCTTTGAGAGTTTGTCTAGCTTCATTGGCGGAAGATCGAAAGGTGAATGCCACATTCGCGCCAGCCTGAGCGGTGGCAAGAGCGATGGCTTTGCCCAAACGGCGGGCCGCGCCGGTGATGAAAACCGTCTTGCCTTTCAAATCATTCACGCAGGCATTGTAAATGGGGGCAGGAATACGGTTGGGCAGCCGCGATCGGCGTTTGAGTGGCGGTGAGACCGGCGGCTGATCAGCAACGCATTGGGCCCCTCAGATAGCGAATAACCCCGCCAATCCACCTAAAAGATAGGCTGCTCAAAAAACTTAGGGTCTCTCCAAAATTCTGCTAATATATGCGATGTCACACTGAGTAAGGCGCTCAGGTGCAATCTTTCGCAGGCTTATTGAAAGATTGGCAAAGAATGTATTTCCTTTCTCATAGATCGTTGCGCGGCTTCGTTTTTGGCCTCATGTTTTTCCTGGCCGGGACCGCGAGTTGCTGGTCCGATTCGTATGATCCGGATCCTTATGACGATATTCCGCCTATTGTGACGGTCGATTTCAATTACGTTGTCCCCAGCCAGGTTACCGAGCGTGCGCTCAGTATCCAGCTGGAAACGCCGCAGCGCATCGCTATAGCAACCGGACAGCTGCCAAGTTTTGCACCCCCACAACTCTTCATTCGTCGCGGCACGGCCGCTCAGCCAAGCCATGGCCCGTCAAACCTGCTAATACCTCTCAGACGCTAGAGCGTTCGTCCAAACTCTTGAGCCCAAGGCACGCTCAGGGTCCGCCTAAAGTGAATTCAGAAAATTGGCAAGAATTTTCCGTTGCAGCGAACGGATGATTTTGCCAGCACATTCACGGCAACAATGCGTGGACTTTTTTTGGAGGAATCGCGGGCGATCCTGAAAGTGCTTTTCAAGCAGCAAGTTGAAATTCTCAAAATTGATTTCTTCATCGCCCTTTCCGGGTGGTGAGGAAGGCCGGAATCGGGCTTCCGGCAAAGAGTCGGGCACCGGCACTGGTAGCCGGCTGGGCACCGCGCATCAGCCAAAAACCACGTTTCGGTGCCCGACTTTTCCTGTTCAAAATCAGCGACGGCCCCTGCTGCACGATGCCAGCCTCGCTATTACGACGCTGACTTCAGAAACTCGGCCGCTACTTTCTGCAAAGAAGTGGCAGCCGAATTTGAAGAGAGTGACGCCGGCCGTCATGCTGGTGAACGCCGCCAGCGGGCCGCCCATAAGAATTCCGAGCATGATAGTAAAGAGGAAGAGACTTCCCACGCGTCCTAAAGACCATTGCGCTTCCAACATGGGAAGGCCACAACCATAGAGCGCGGCAAATACCACGAACGTCGCGGCGCCTCAACCGTGACGCACCCAGCTGCGATACGCGGTTCATGGGGAAATATAAATTAGCGCACGTGTCAGGGTTCAGAGATCAGGGAACAGAAATCAGGAATCGAAAAATTCATACTTGACATTGACAGAGAATCCACTACCATATGGTTGTGGATAAATTAGGTACAACATTTGCGGCTTTGTCTGATCCAACCCGCCGGGCGATGATCGAACGACTCTCCCATGGGCCTGCCTCTGTGCATGGATTGACGGAACCGTTTGCACTCTCGCAGCAGATGATTTCAAAACATATTGCCTACCTGGTGCGGGCGCGCATTGTGATCAAGACGAAGCGTGGAAGAGAGAGCGTGTGCAGGCTTAGGCCAGAGGCGATAAAGACAGTCAGCGACTGGGCGATTAGCTATCGCCGATTCTGGGAAGAGAGTTTCGACAAGTTGGATGTGGTTGTGAATCAAATGAAAAAAGAGGAGGCCAGAGATGACAAAAAGCACGGTTAACGAGACAGAGCGGATGGTCGTCACAAGAGTTTTTGATGCCCCACGCGAATTGGTTTGGAAGGCGTGGACAGACCCGAAATACGTGATGCAGTGGTGGGGACCGAAGGGCTTTACTGCGCCCGTTTGCGAGATGGATTTTCGCGTTGGAGGAAAATTCCTCTGCTGCATGAAGTCGCCGGATGGGCAGGAGTTCTGGAATGCGGTTGAATACCGCGAGATTGTTCCATACGAGAAGATCGTTTCCTTGATGTACTTTTCCGACGCGAAGGGAAACAAGATTGATCCTGCGCAATTAGGAATAGAACATGAGGCTATAGACGGTGCGTACGACGTGACCATCTTTGAGGATCTCGGAAACGGCCAGACGAAACTTACCTTCATAGGAAATGAACCGATGGAGAGCGCGAAAAATAGCGGCCAATTAGAGGGCTGGAACCAGATACTCGATAAACTTGCTGCGGTTATTGCGGGGCTGATGCAGACGAAATAAGAAGTTGAAGCCTGGATGATCGTCATGCGCGAGATAATGAACGCAAAGCAAACGCAGGTCCACCCCTGTAACCCCAGCCAGGGGTGGCTGCGGAGGCTTAGTTCAATCGCGCTCTCGTCACCTGGCCGAATCGCCGCCTTAGCGGATAAATGACCCTTGGCTCAGCTGCCGGCTTGAGGCCAACGCGCTAATCGAGCAAGGATTTGACCCGGCATCGGACATTGGTCCCGTGAAACGCCCTTCTAGGAAGTGGCGCGGCCAGCCCAAAGGTGCGCTGTGGGCCACCCTTCCATAAGGTGACACATTTCCCAGAAAAACTGGTTCGCTATCTAAGAACTTCCTGGTTGCCAAGAGCGAATAAAATACGATATAATGAGTTGGAGCGATTGGTTCTAGGCCAACTAGGGACGGAACTATTGCTCGGGACGGCCCAGGCCGATCCTTGGATGGTCTTTGAAAACTAGCAATTGGCATTCAGCGCTCAGCAGTCAGCGAGAAGACACGGTAGTTGGTATTTAGCTGGTACTTGGGGCGTGCCTAGTTGCCACCCTCTGCCGACCGAACAGTAAAAATGGAAAAATCAGGCTGAAATTGGGCCGGATTCGACCGCTGAAAAACGCAAAAAGAGGGCTTCGACCGCTCGGTCACCGCTCGGTCGAATGGCACCTGGGCCTTTGTTTTCAACAACACGTCTAGGGGGGTGGGGTCTGTGGCTGAAGGACGCAGGCAGAGGGCCGTAAAACGATTGCCAAAAAAGGCAAAACCTTACCGCGGAACAACGCGGATAGTCGCGGATCAGGAAAAAATGCCAGAATTGAGAATTGCCAATAGATCGCCGAGATCGCCCGCGCTATCGCCGACATCGGAGAAAACGGGCAAGAAATCTAGCCGCGAATTTGCCCGAACAGACGCGAATCACCAAGATCGAAAAAAAATCCATGCTGGATTACGGCAAGGCATGAGTAGAATACGCGGCAGCAAAGCAACTTTTAGAGGAGGAATGCGTATGGGTAGACCTGTGGGCGTTACGATTCTTGCGATTTTCAACTTTATCGTGGCCGCCTTTTGTCTCCTGGGTGGAATCGGCATGATTCTGGGAGGCGGTTTTATAGCCACGATGCTCAGTCAGCAGGGCCAGGGCAGTGCAGGTGCTGCCGGTATTCTCGCTGGACTTGGGGCCGTGGCCGGGGTGTTTATCATCATCATTGGTGGAGTCAGCGCTTTAGTGGGATTTGGCATGTGGAAACTCAAAGGATGGGCGCGCATTGTCAGCATCGTTCTGTTCGCAATCAGTGCCGCCATGCAGTTGCTTGGATTGCTTGGCTCTTTGGCCCATTTCAACTTGTTTGCCGTTGTATGGAAGCCTGTTCTGGGTCGCGGTAGACGCCTTCGTCATCTGGTACCTGCTCAAGCCTGAAGTAAAGGCCGCTTTCCAACCTGCTGTCCAGGCTCGCGCTGCTTCAGCCTAGCCTTTTAAGAGCTTTCTGTGCATCGGAATGGGCTGCTGGTTTTGGGCAGCCCATCGCTTTTTATTTTCGCTTGTACGGTTAATATAGATTTTCGGATCGCCATGGCCAATCTCGTTTTCCTCTTTGACGTTGACAACACGCTGCTTGATAACGATCACGTTACTACCGATCTTAAACGCCATCTGGAGCAGCAGGTTGGCCCCGAACGCCAACAGCGCTACTGGGACTTTTTTGAACAAATCCGCACCGAACTTGGCTATGCGGATTATCTTGGCGCGCTGCAGCGCTATCGTCTGGAGTATCCGCGCGATCCCAGCCTGCTCACGGTTTCACACTTTCTTATCAACTATCCATTTGCCACGCGGCTTTATCCTGATTCGCTCGACGCAATCGAGCATGTGAAGCAATGGGGCACTGCGGCAATTCTTTCTGATGGCGACGTTGTTTTCCAGCCGCGCAAGGTTGAGCGCTCTGGAATTTATGAGGCGGTAAATGGCAATGTCCTGATCTATATTCACAAGGAAAAAGAATTGGACGACGTGGAACGCCGCTTCCCTGCCGATCATTACGTGTTGATCGACGACAAGATCCGCATTCTGGCCGAAGTGAAAAAAATCTGGGGCAGCAAAGTCACAACCGTTTTCCCCAGGCAGGGGCATTACGCGCTTGATCCTGAAATTCTTGCGGCGTATCCGCAGGCAGATATCACGCTGGAACGGATCGGCGAGCTGATGAAGTACGGCCGCGATGCCTTTTTCGCAAAAGACGTGAAATCCCCGGCGCGGGAAACCTGAAGCCTGCAGAGGCGTTTACATCGCGCCCAATGAAAAGATGGTGCGTGAGCACGCGAGCCAGGGCGGCTTCCCGGCCAATAAGGTTTCAGAAATCAACACCATGATTGACCCCACGACGGCGGAATAAAGAGGGCAATCGTCTTACGGCTTCCCGGCGATTCCCTGCACTTCAAACCGCGCGTCAAACAGCAGCTTGCCCGAACCCAGAAACGCCCGTGCGGGGAATTCGCCCTTGAAGTAGGTCCGATAAACGACGTTGAAGGCTTCAAAAAGCGAAACATCGGAGCAAAAGATCTGGACAGAGAGAAGATCGTCCATGGTCAAGCCAGCGGATTCCAGCGTCCTCTTCACGCCGTCCATTACCAGCCGCGCTTCTTGGTCGGCCGTGGCAGGCGGCTGGCTGGTGTTTGGATCGAGTCCGATGTGTCCGCAGAGATAGAGTGTATTGCCTTGCCAGACTGCGTCACTAAATGGCAGATTGTTGCGCGTGGTGCGCTCAGATCGAATGCGTTTCCCTGGTGCCGCCATGGTTCCTCCGGTAGTTAAGTGGCCTGCAACTGCAACAGATGCCCGGTCTGGCCGGCACAATTCATTTTTCTTACCGTACTCGTTCCCACAGAGTAAAATCTGAATCCAGTTAGCACCAATTCTGCCTTTTGGAGGATACATGCGTAAATTTCTGGCGGTCCTGCTTCTGCTCCCCGTGATTTCTCTGGCGCAGACAGCCGCCCCGAAGAAAGCTGCTACCAAACCGGCTGGCCCGGCTCCGGTCGTTGTCACACCAGACAAGATTCAGTGGGGCCCCGCGCCTGCAATCTTTCCTGCCGGTGCTCAATTTGCCGTGCTTGCAGGCGATCCCACCAAGCCCGGCCCATTCATCGTTCGTCTTAAGTTCCCCGATGGTTACAGGGTAATGCCCCACTGGCATCCCACAGCGGAGAACGTGACCGTGATCTCCGGCGAATTCCACGTCGGCATGGGCGACAAGTTCGATGAAAGTTCCATGCTCACGTTGCCCGCCGGGTCCGTTGCCGTCGTCCCGCTGCACCACAACCATTACGCCATGGCCAAAGGTGAAAGCGTGGTGCAGGTCAATTCCACTGGCCCCTTCAAGCTAGTCTACGTCAACCCGTCGGATGATCCGACCCACGGGCAGGCCAGCTCCGTGAAGAAAGGTGCGACAGCCGCGAAGAAAGCGCCCGCCAAGAAATAACGGAAAAACTGTATGACAGGGGTGCGCGAAAAGCGCACCCTGTTTTGTTTTGGAAACGCTGCGCGACAAGCTACATGAAGGAACCACCTTGCGGTCCTTCGTGTCCTTTGTGGCTTAAGTTTTTTGGAGGATCCATTGACGACTAACAACGCCGGCAACTCCGCAGCCGCTGCCCGTAAGCTCAAGCGATGGGTCAATCTCTATCCACCGTACCTGGGCGCCGCCGTGCGCGTGACCCACATCTCGCCCGACTTCCGTCAGGTAGAGGTCGAGATGCCGTTGCGTTTCTATAATCGCAACTATGTCGGCACGCATTTTGGCGGATCGCTCTATTCCATGTGCGACCCCTTCTACATGCTCATGCTGATCAATATCCTCGGGCCAGACTACATCGTGTGGGACAAGGCCGCGACAATCCGCTTCAAGAAGCCCGGCAAGGGCGTGATGAAAGCGACATTCGACCTGACTGAAGAAAAGATTGCCGAGATCCGTGCCGCCGCCGAAGTCCAGCCCAAAGTTGAACCGCAATTTCAGGTGCTGGTGAAAGATGCGGAAGGCGCTGTGGTAGCTGAGGTCGACAAGCTGCTCTACGTAAAGAAGAAAACCAAAGAAACAAAAAGCTAGGTTCGCGCCGCTTGCCACCGCTCTTCTGCCAGCTTGTCTGCCGCCTGGCAGGTTGGAATTTTCTCTCGCTCGGCCATGGCAAAGATCCGCAGCAATGTGTCATAAATCGCATCAGTCTTGGCCAGAGTTTTCTCGATGTCCCAGCCCAGCATTTCCCGGCAGCAGCCATTGATCACCCCACCGGCATTCGCTGCGTAATCGGGAGCATAAACAATACCGCGTTGCTCCAGCAGATCGCCATGGCGAGGCTCCAGCAATTGATTGTTGGCCGCGCCTGCCACCAATGACGCTTTTAACTTAGGGATGGTCTGGTCATGCAGCACGCCGCCCAAAGCACACGGCGCAAAGATATCGGCGTCGACTGAGTAAATTTCTTCCGGCCTGACGGCAGTTGCGCCGTGATCGTCCACCACTCGCTTTACCTTGGCCGCGTCGACATCAGTAATGACCAACCTTGCTCCCACACGCGTCAGTTCGCCGGCCAGGAAATACCCAACGTGTCCACACCCCTGAATGGCGACGGTCTTTCCCGCCAGATCGTCGCTTGCCCATTTGTGCTTTGCCGCGGCCTGCATCGCGCGAAAGACGCCGCGCGCCGTGTGGGGAGACGGATCGCCGGAGCGTCCCTGCAACCCGCCTACGTACTCGGTTTCCTTCAGGATGAATTCCATGTCCGCCGGGCTGGTGCCAACGTCCTCCGCTGTAAAATATTTTCCCGCCAGGCTGTTCACCATCCGGCCATGCGCACGGAAGAGCTGTTCCCGGTCGGCAGCTTTGCCATCGCGCAGGATGATGGACTTCCCGCCGCCAAATGGCAATCCCGCAAGCGCATTCTTATACGTCATTCCCCGTGCCAGACGCAGCACGTCGGTCATCGCTTCGTCTTCTGTCTTATAAGTCCAGTAGCGCGTGCCGCCAACAGCCGGACCCAGAGCTGTGGAATGAACCGCAATAATGCCCTGATAACCTGCTGCTTCGTCTGAGCCCACTAGCACGCGCTCATATCCGGGCACACGGATTTCCCTGATTTTCATAGGACCCTTTTTGAAGTTGCAGGATGGAGTACCAATGAATTTACCAGAACAGAGCTTTTTCTTAAATTCCGAACCGGCGTGCTTTGCGGGCAAGGGATAGCTGTTCCCTCTCAATCTGTTCGTATCTCCTTCCGCTGCTAATTCAAACACTTCTTCTTGTAGCACTGGGAGCCCGCTTCGCTCAGGATTTCAAAAGTTTCTATACAATGCTTCTGCTTATGCGAATTTTTTCTTCTCTCATGCGTTTCGTCCCACTTTGCGCGCTTCTCGTTCTTTTCTCCGGCCTTGCTTTCTCCCAGCAACTCGATCCCAACCTGTACAGCGGCCTGCGCTGGCGGATGATCGGGCCGCACCGTGGCGGCCGCGCCATCGCTGTGAGCGGGGTTGAAGGCCAGCCAAACGTCTATTACTTTGGCGGCGTGGGCGGCGGTGTGTGGAAGACAGAAAACGGGGGCGTCACCTGGGAGCCGATCTTTGACGGCCAGCCCATCTCTTCGATAGGCGCTCTGGCCGTGGTGCCTTCGAGTCCCGATGTCATATATGTCGGCACCGGCGAATCCGATTTCCGCTCTGACCTTACTTATGGCAATGGCGTTTATAAATCCACTGACGGTGGCGGCACGTGGAAGAACATTGGCCTCACGGCGTCGCAGCATATTAGCCGCATTATCATTGATCCACGCAATCCTGATATCGTTGTTGTCGCAGCCATGGGTAGTGCATATGGGCCCAGCGCAGAACGCGGCCTTTTCCGCTCAACCGATGGCGGATTGACATGGCAGAAGGTCCTCTTTAAAGACGAAAATACCGGCGCTATTGACGTCACGTTTGACCCCGACAATCCACAAACGATGTGGGCCGCTCTGCTGCATGACCAGCGTCCGCCATGGAGCGCCTATCCTCCAGTCACAACCAACGGCGCAATCTACAAATCGATCGATGGCGGAGCAACATGGAATCCTGTGAGCGGCGGCGGATTGCCTGAAGGCGATTGGGGGCGCGTCGGCTTGGCGGTGGCTCGCGGCACCCACGGCCAACGCATTTATGCGTTGATCGACACCAAAGAAGGCGGCCTTTTCAAGTCAGACGACGGTGGGCAGACCTGGACGCGCACCGGCACTGATCAGCGCATTCGCGGGCGGCTCTGGTATTTCGGCGAGGTGTATGTCGATCCCAAAAATCCCGACACGGTTTACCTTCCGAATGTCTCCATCTATCGCTCCACCGACGCGGGAAAAACTTTCGTCGCCATTAAGGGGGCGCCCGGCGGCGATGACTATCACGCTATGTGGATTGATCCCGGCAATCCGCAGCGGATGATTTTTGGCAGTGACCAGGGCGCGGGTGTCAGCGTGGACGCAGGCCACACGTGGAGCAGTTGGTATAACCAGCCGACGGCGCAGTTCTATCATGTGGCTGTTGATAATGACTTCCCTTACCACGTTTACGGCGCACAGCAGGATAGCGGCAGCGTCTTTATTCTCAGCCGCAGCAATGACGGCGCTATCACGTTCCGCGATTGGCACCCTGCCGGCGCTGGCGAGAGCGGCTATATCGCGCCTGATCCTTCCGATTCCAACATCATCTATGGTGGCGGGACTTACGGAGAGCTCTTCCGTTATGACCGTCGCACTGGTCAGGCCCAGGTTATCGCGCCGGATGCTATCCGCAACTTCGGCGAAGCTCATCCCGAGCATCGTTATACCTGGACCTCGCCCGTAGTATTTTCTCCGCAGGATCCGCACACTCTTTATTTCGGCTCACAGTACGTGCTGCGCAGCACTGACCGAGGCAATAGCTGGGAGAAGATCAGTCCAGACCTTACTGGCACCGATTCAAAAGCATCGCAGGAAGGGCCGCTTACGGTTGAGAATGCCAAGGCACGCGGTCACGGCGTGGTTTACACGATCGCGCCTTCGCCGGTAAATGCCGGACAGATCTGGGCCGGCACAGACAGCGGATTGATTCAGCTCACTCGCGATGGCGGTAAGACCTGGAACAACGTCACTCCGTCAGGGCTCTCTGATTGGAGCAAGATCAGCATTATTGAAGCTTCTCACTTCAACGCAGGCACGGCTTATGCCGCGGTCGATCGTCACCGTCTGAATGACATTGGCCCGTATATCTATCGCACGCGTGATTTCGGAAAGAGCTGGACGCGAATCAACAACGGCATTGCCGATGGCGCTTATGTGCGCTCTGTCCGCGAGGATCTCGTGAAAAAAGGACTGCTCTTTGCCGGGACGGAGCTCGGTGTTTACTTCTCCATTAACGATGGCAATTCCTGGCAGCCGCTTCAACTCAATTTGCCGGTTTCTTCTGTGCATGATCTCGTCATCAAAGACAATGACCTCGTCAGCGCGACTCATGGCCGGGCGTTTTGGATCCTTGACGACATCGCGCCCCTGCGGCAGCTAACGGACGAAATTAAAACAGAGGGAGCACATCTCTTTCAGCCTTCAACGGCGATGCGCATTCGCTCCAGTACCCACGGAGATACCCCTTTGCCACCGGAAGAGCCCGCAGGCGAGAATCCGCCGCCCGGCGCAATCTTCTACTATTACTTGAAGTCGCCTGCGCAGAGTGAAGTAAAGCTTGAAGTACTGGATGCCAGGGGCAGCGTAGTGCGGTCGTATTCCAGCAAGAACCAGCCCTTCCATCCGCCTACGCCGCCTGCGTTTCCCATGTATTGGTTTAAGCCTGAAGGGCCGCTCTCAACGGCAGCCGGAATGCATCGCTTTATCTGGGACGTTCGCTACTCCGCTCCTCCTGTCGCCCAGCCCGGATATAGCATGTTTACCGTGGCGGGCCGCGACGTGCCGCGAGAACCTGCTGGTCCGCAGGCGCTTCCCGGCTCTTATCAAGTAAAGCTCTCTGTCGACGGCAAGACGTACGCGCAGCCATTCAAGCTCACTATGGACCCTCGCGTCAAAACAACGCCTCAAGATTTGGAAAAACAATTTTTGCTGGAGTCGAAACTTGTTCAGGCGTTGCGGCAAGCGAACCAGTCTGTAGAGGACATTCACGCCGCCGCCCAAGCGGGCAAGATCAGCGGCGATGATGAAAAGAAACTTGCTGGCGCACGCCGCCAGCGAGGTGAAGCGGAGCCGCAAAGTCCTCCCAACCAGCAGCCCGCGTTCGCTCAAGTGATTGGCAATCTGTCGCAACTCATCGTCAACATAGACAGCGCGGACGCGGCTCCCACAACCCAGGCATTCCAGGCTGCGGAAAAAGCGCTCGCGCAAGCACAGACTCTGTTCAAGCGGTGGGAGGCGTTAAAGGCCAGATAGCATGCAGACAGCAGAGGTAGTCATCATTGGCGGCGGGATTGTTGGCTCCAGTATCGCGTGGCACCTCACGCATGCGGGCTGCAAGAGCGTGCTGGTCATTGAGCGTGAAAGCTCGCAGGGCAAGGGTTCCACCGGCAAGAGCATGGGAGGCGTGCGCGCCCAGTTCTCCACGCCCGTCAACATTCAGATGTCGTTGTACTCAATTCCCTTCTATGCCAGGTTTGAAGAAGTGGTCGGCCATCCTGCTGATTACCGCCCGCAGGGTTATCTTTTTTTGGCGACGAAAGACTCTCATCTCGCCTACCTTCGGGACAACTTCGAACGGCAAAAGAAGCTCGGCTTAACGACCGCCCGCCTGCTATCTGCCGATGAAATTCGCGCGATGCTGCCGCAACTCCGGTCCGATGACGTTCTCGGTGGCAGCTTCTGCTCCACCGACGGCTTTGTCGATCCTTACAGCGTGATGAACGGCTTCATGGCCTCCGCCCTGGAACACGGAGCAACGTTGTGGAAGAAGACTGAGGTCACCGCCATCGCCAGAGATCAGCAAGGGACATTCCGGGTAGAGACGACGCGCGAACCGGTCTCAACGCATACTGTCGTCAACGCCGCTGGCGCATGGGCCGCGCAAATCGCAAAATTCGTCGGTATCGATCTGCCGGTTGAACCGCTGCGGCGCATGCTTGTCCCTTCTGAGCCCTTTTCCGACTTTCCGCACTCCTCGCCCATGGTCATCGACATGAGCACGGGCTTCCATTTCCGTCCGGAAGGCCGCGGATTCTTGCTGGCCTGGAACGATCCGGAGGAAACGGCTGGATACAAGACCGATTTCGAACCTTCGTTTATCGAGAAGATTCTCATGCATGCCGCCGATCGCGTGCCTGCCTTTGAGAACCTTCCAATTAATCCCAAGCGCGCCTGGGCTGGATTGTATGAGATGACGCCCGATCATCATTGCATTCTTGGTCCTGTTGCCGCCGTTCCCGGCTTTTTCCTGGCCAATGGGTTTAGTGGTCACGGCGTAATGCACTCACCGTCCACGGGTAAAATCCTGACGGACCTGATTTTGCAGGGAAAAACGAATGTAGTGGATGATGTTTCTGTTCTAGCGTTTGAACGTTTTGCGCGCGGCGAACTCCTGCATGAAACCGCGGTGCTTTAGTGTCTCGCCGCTGATCCCGCAGATGATCGCAGGTTAACGACCGGTAGCCGTGAATTTCGCCACGAACACGAATTAAAACCTGAAATATCATTCGCGTATTTCGCATTGATGCGCGTCCAGGGCCGGCCTAGTTTTTGATCTGCGTCCTTCAGCGCAATCTGCGGCGAAGTGCCTTGCCTGAATGCTGAGTCCTACTGGTGCGCTGGATTTACCACCTGGAACGAATTGATGATCCGGTTCACATCTGCCGGGCGCTTTCCCTTGTATCCGGCGCTGAAGATGTAAAAGATTTTGTCGCCGCAATGGAAGCGATGCAGGCTGCGCTCATCGGATGAGCCGGTTTCATACTCCAGCCCACGTAAGCCGGAAAGTTCCACTTGCTTGAGTGTTCCCCGAATCACCGGTTCCTTCGGATCTTTGTTGCTGTCTGCTTTGTCCCACAGATCTGCCAAGGTTGTTTCGCAATCCATCAACCGGTGGACCGCGCGTAAATTAAAGATTGTTCCGCCTTCCAGACGCACCGTGTAAACATGGATGTGCCGGTCGCCACCATCGTTCCGGGGCGTGACCTGGGCAGGCAGTGTAACGGCGAATCCATCGTCTGGGAATATATAGGGGCGCCACTGCGTTGTCGGTTGTTTTTGCGCGCGCTTCTGCGCCAGGCTCTTCTGCGCCAGCGGCGCGCCAATCAGCATTACACTAAGGATTGCGAGGACAATCGTTTTCATAGGCTGAGGAACATCTTATCAGCCTGAATCGCTCGCCGCGGAATTCGTTAGGCCTGCGCTGCCAATGCACTGTCGAGTTTGCGTATCGCACCTTTCAGTGCTTCCAGCCCGGCAAACTGCTTCGCCTCGACTTCCAACTCGGCTGCCAGCTGATTGCTCATCCGCGTAATGCAGTGAATGCGCTCTTCTGTGATCATGGTGGAAAGCTCGCGGCCATCGCCATCCAGCCACTTCTCCACCTGCCAGCCGGTCTTGCGGGCACTATCCACGGCATAGCGAAATTCGCTCAAAACGCGGCGATCCACCATCCCGGCGCTCAATAATTGCTCCAGCCGGTTGAGTTCGCCTGTAATGCGGGCGACTTGGTTTGTTACTTGTCTGGTGAAAGCCTGATTGGCTTCCTTGATTGCTGATTCTTTTATTACTGCGTCCGTCATTTCTACTCCGGAAGGTCATGTACCTTGTTTTTGTAGAGTAGTACAACTTCCGGTTTGGCCGTTAGTGACCTCGGTAACTGGGTTAGGGATTTCCGGCGGGTCGGGTTGCAATGGTCCATTTGGTTCCCAGGAGCCGGAAAAACCTAAGGACTTCCTCATTTTTCTAATTGACAAATAGGTCTTTAGTTACTACGTTATGCGCCTCTCTTATTCTGCACTTGTCGCGGAGGTTGTTGTGCGATCTGGCTTTTCGGCTGCTTTCATCTGCCTTTCCCTTGTGCTATTTGCATCGACCGGCAATTCGCAAACCATTACAGGCTCCCTCCACGGACGCGTTTCAGACAAGACGGGAGCGGTCTTGCCTAACGCCACTGTGACCCTGGCAAATGTAGAGACTGGCTGGTCTCGCTCCGCCACCACGGACTCAAGCGGCGAATGCCAGCTCACTCTGGTTCCCGTGGGAACATATAAAGTGACGGTGACGGCAAAGGGCTTTCAGGCGGAAATGCGCACGCTGCAACTTACTATTGGAGCAATGGCCAGCGTAGACTTTGCGCTCTCGCCAGGACAAGTGGAACAAAATGTAACCGTCACCACGGAAGCTCCTCTGGTTGAAACTGCGCGTACGTCCACCGACTCCGTCATTGGCGAGGTAAAGATTGACAACCTTCCTGTTAACGGGCGTCAGTTCATTGACTTCGCACTTCTGGCGCCCGGCGTTACCATCGGTGATACAACTTCCGGCAGCACAGATGTAATCATCGAGCCGGTCACGAAGCTCTCCTTCGCTGGACAAAATATTCACTACAACTTTATCGCCATTGATGGAGCAGACAACATTTCCACGGCTTCCGGCGTGCAGAAAACCACGCCGTCAGCTGAGGCGGTGCGCGAATTCGTGGTCATCAACAATACTTACAGCGTGGAAGCAGGACGAGCCGTGGGCGGCATCGTCAATATCGTGACCAAGAGCGGCACCAACGATCTGCACGGCAGCGTCTACGAGTATTTCCGCAACGACGCGATGGATGCCAAAAGTACTCTGGCCGCTCCCGGTCTGAACAAGCTGCAGCAAAATCAGTTTGGTTTTACCCTGGGCGGTCCCATCAAAAAAGACCGAACGTTTTACTTTGGCAATTATGAAGGGCAGCGCCGCTCTGAGAATCCATATTACAACTCTGTGATCCTGCAAAATATCGCCAGCATCAACCAGTTCAAAACAGCATTCGGACTGGCGCCTGAGCAACTCAATGTCAACCGCGTGAGCAATTATGACAACCTTCTTCTCAAGCTAGACCACTCGTTCACTGACCACGAGTACGGCTTTCTCCGTTACTTCTTCAATGACGGGCGTCTGACCAATGTCTCTCCGCTCAATGACGGCTCCGACCTCCCTTCAGGTTTCAAAGACAATTTCCTGCGCGATCAATCGCTGGTTGGCAGTCTCAGTTCGGTTGTTTCCGCCAATTTTGTGAACGAAGTACGCGGGCAATACGCTCATCGCACTTTCAATTTCCCGACTGATACCACTCAGCCGCACCTGGAAGTGCTCAACACATTCACCATGGGCGTCAATCGCGGCAATCCTGATTACTACGCGGAAAGCCGTGAAGAGATTGGGGATAACGCCACGTGGCAGAAGGGCAAGCATTCCTTCGGCTTTGGCGGGGACTTCAGTCATGTGAACACCACGGAATCATTTCCGCTGTTCTACCCTTTTGAAGCCGACTTCGGCTGCCTCTTCACTATTCAATGTCCATTCAGTTTGCAGGCCGGCGCGCCGCAGGTGCTTTTCTTTGAGCGATTCCAGGCTCCCAATTTTACCGAGCCAACTTTCAACCCTTCCGTGTTTGCGGGACAGCGCATCCCGAATGCAGTCCGGCAGCAGGCGCAAGGAGAGATTCCCCATAACTATGGCGGGCTTTATCTTCAAGACCAGTGGCGTCCCAGTGACCGTCTGTCTCTGAACCTTGGCCTCCGCTACCAATTTGAGACTTTCCCGTCGCAGTTCCTGAAGAGTCCCGGCCTTGAATTTGATCCTCGCGGCGGCTTCTCATATGGCTTCGGCACCAAGTACAACATTATTGTGCGCGGCGGCGCGGGTATTTATCACGGAACCATTGCCGTCCCGCTTTTGGCCTGCCAGCAGCCGTCCTGCGGGGGCACCGCCGGGCCATTCCCCGGCACGAATGAAGATTCGCAAAACGCAACCACGCGGCTCTTTGCGTTTGCCAGCGCACCAAACATCACCAGCATCGCAATGTCTTCTTTGCTGGGTGGCACATATCCTGACGCTGCTCCGCTGGGCTTCTGCCCCGGAGGGACAGTCTCCGGTTGCGGTTTCTTTGGCGACGCGGTGATTGCGCGCTTTGTAAATGATTACAAACCGCCCTATGGCATCCAGATGAGCCTGGGACTGGCGTTTCAACCGACCACCGATTCAGCGCTCGACATCAGCTTTCTGCGCTCCAAGGGCGTTCACCTGGGGAGCTTTTTCAACGTCAATCAACCTGACCCCTCCGGACAAGCAGTTGTGCACAACTCGCAGGGACAGTCGGGTTCAAAGAATACTTATTTCGCCGCGCCCGGTATTCCCGGCTCCCGGAGCGCCGGTCCTGGCTTTCCGACTCTCTATGCCGTTTACTTTGAAGCTGCATCCCGCTGGAACTCTGAGTGGAATGGATTGCTCATCAACTTCAACAAGCGCTTGAGCCATCACTTTAGCGCCGGCGCAAGCTACACATGGTCCAAGGGAATTGACGATGGCCCCAATCCAAGCTTCGTCCTCATCCCGCAGGACAGCCAGAATCTCAGGGCCGAACGCGCCCTTTCAGCCGACGACATACCTCAGCGTCTGGTGCTCAATGCCATTATTGACGGTCCCGCACATCTCAATAAGCTGCTAAACAACTTCCGCGTTGGGACTATTTTGACGCTGCAATCGCCAGACTATTTCACAAAGCTTGCCGGATTCGACGCGAATGGGGATATCTTTGGCAACAATGATCGCGTGGGCATTGAGCCGCGTAACACCTTCAAGGGAGACAGCTACCAGACGATTGACCTGCGGCTTTCACGTATCTTTAAACCACGCGAGCGTCTCAGCGTAGAAACCATTGCCGAGGCTTTCAACATTTTCAACACGGTGAATGTGAAATATTTTAATACCGTTTACGGCGCCGCCGATTTCTGCCCATTCAATCCGACTGCGCAAGGATGTTCGGCCACGCAGAGCTTTCTGGAAGGTTCGCCCAACCCAGGTTATGGCACGCCGCGCGCCGTTTTTAATCCACGGCAAATGCAACTGGCATTGCGGCTGAGTTTTTAGCAGGAAATCTAGGAAGAGGATCTAAGTTGAAGTCAGCGGCAATCGGCGTCAGCGTCCATTCCGGCTGGGGAGCTGTGGTAACCGTCACAGGTCAGGGGGGCGCGGACGAAGTCCTGGATCGTCGCAGACTGGTTATCATCGATTCCAAAGCCACGGGTGCGGCACAGCCCTATCACTACATTCAATCCAAGGAAATTCATGCCGCCGAAGCGCATTTGTACAGATGCGCCGCCGAGTCGCGGCGGCTGGCCGTTGAAGCGCTTACCCGCGTCGCCTCTGAGCTTAGCGATCGGGGTTTTGTGCTGGTCGCGTCAGCCCTGCTGCTGAGTTCGGGACGGCCCCTGCCTGCTCTTGCAGACATACTGGCTTCTCACCCATTGATTCATACAGCTGAAGGTGAATTCTTTCGGCAATCTTTCAGTAGCGCTTTTGAGCACCTGAAAATTCCGCTTACCAGAATCCGCGCACGGGATCTCGACGACTATGCGCTGAAAGCCTTCGGGAACGCCGCAACTGAGGTCCGCAACAGAATCGATGGAATGGGACGGACTCTCGGTGCGCCGTGGACCAAAGACGAAAAGACCGCGGCACTTGCCGCTTCCATCGTACTAGTAGGCGTCCAGTCGCAACGTCACGCTTCCGGCCCATAGACCATAGATCAACGAACATTCATACCAGATAGATTTCTTCAAACATCTTCGAATTTTGGAATAGACTCATTCGTTCTTAAAAGCCGAGGCAAAGCGGGGTCATGAAAAGACAAATGAGCAAGCAGGCACGTCACTTAATATCTTCATTAGTAGTTCTTGTTGTTGGTCTTCCTTTCTGGCAGGCGGCAAATGCCCAGCAATCGCCTCACGAAGAGCAGCCGGTGCTCCATGGCTACCAGAAAGCGCCGCCGCCAATCTCTGACATTCTGAACGCGCGGCCAACGCCGCTGGCGCAGCTAAGCCCGAATGGAAAATGGTTGCTCACGGCTGATCGTCTGCCCTACCCGCCAGTTTCAGACCTCGCGCAACCCATGCTTCGTCTTGCCGGATTGCGCATCAACCCGGCAACAAATGGCCGGCACCATCCACCGCGATTCATCGCGTTGCATCTTTATTACACTGCTGGAAATGAGCGCGCTGCGGTTACAGTTCCACGCGACGCGTATCTGAGCCCGCCGGAATGGTCGCAGGATAGCCAGCATTTTGCCTTCACCAACACCACAGCCAGTGGCATTGAACTGTGGATCGGCCAGATTGGAACGTATACGGCCAGCGCAGTTCCAAAAATCAGGCTGAGCGCGGTCATGGGCGAGGCGCTGCAATGGATGCCCGATGGCAAAACCCTGCTGGTCCAGACGGTCCCGGCTGCACGTGGCAATCCTCCGGCGGCACCAAAATCACCCGACGGCCCGATTATTCAGGAAAGTGATGGCAAGCGCGGCCCCGTTCGGACTTTTGAAGATCTGCTGCAAAACTCGCATGATGAGGCCTTGTTTGACTATTACGCTACGGCGCAGCTTGCGCTGGTAAAGAACGGTGTAGCAACGCCGATCGGCAAGCCCGGGATATTTGCCCGCGTGGAGCCTTCGCCGGACGGCAAGCATTTGCTGGTGAGCCGCATTCAACATCCTTATTCGTACATCCTGCCGGGAAGCGAATTCCCGCGTGAAGTAGAGATATGGAGCCTTACCGGCAAAGTGGAATACAAAGTCGCCAGCCTGCCTCTGGAAGAGCACGTTCCCATTGAAGGCGTTCCGCTTGGCCCGCGGGATTATCAATGGGTTCCAACGCAGCCAGCGACGCTGATCTGGGCAGACGCGCTGGATGGCGGTGATCCGAAGGCCAAAGCTCAGTTCCGCGATGAAGTAATGATGATCAGTGCACCGTTTACTGACGATCCTCGCGAACTCGCCAAGCTAGAGCAGCGATTTGTTCCGGCAAGCGGTGGTGGAGGCGGCTTCCGCTCCGAACCACCGATTGAATGGACTGAAAATGGCCTTGGCCTGGTGCGTGACTATAATCGCGACCGGCGCTGGCTGCGCACGTTCTTAATTGACTTTGCGAAGCCCGGCGAACAGCCCAGACTGATATGGGAACGATCCATTCGCGATCGTTACCGTGATCCCGGATCGCCATTAATGCGCACGCTGCCAAACGGAAAGAGGGTGATGCGCCAGTCAGGCAACGCTATTTTCCTGGCGGGCAACGGCGCTTCGCAAAAAGGCGAGTTCCCTTTCCTTGATCGCTTTGATCTGGATACCTTGAAATCCGACCGCATCTTTCAATGCGGCGATGGACAATATGAGTCCGTGGTGGCGCTTCTGGCCGATGATGGCACAAAGTTCCTAACCCGGCATGAGAGTCCCACGGAGCCTCCAAATTATTTTGTCCGCACGGCAAATGGCGCGGACAAAAAGGCCATCACGGACTTTCCAGATCCTGCGCCACAGCTCCATGGCATTACCAAACAACTGGTGACGTATAAACGAGCGGACGGCGTCCAGCTCTCGTTCACGCTTTACCTTCCAGCCAACCACAAGGAAGGAGAGCGTTTGCCCACCATCGTGTGGGCCTATCCGCTGGAGTTCAATGACGCGGATACAGCCGGTCAGGTTTCCGGCTCGCAATACCGTTTCACCACCATCACTGGCATTTCCCACTTGTTTCTACTGACTCAGGGCTACGCGGTGCTGGACAGTGCCACGATGCCGGTCGTCGGCGACCCTGAAACCATGAATAACACTTACGTTGAGCAGATTGTGGCAAGCGCCAAAGCCGCCATCGATAAAGCCGTTGAAATGGGCGTGACCGACCCTAACCGCGTGGGAGTGGGCGGCCACAGCTATGGCGCTTTCATGACCGCTAATCTGCTGGCACATTCTGATCTGTTCCGGGCCGGAGTCGCACGCAGCGGAGCTTATAACCGGACTCTGACGCCATTCGGATTCCAGAGCGAGCGCCGCACCATCTGGGAAGCCCCGGAGATGTACATAAAGGTCTCGCCTTTCATGCAGGCCGACAAGATCAAGCACCCCATCCTGCTGATCCACGGCATGGCTGACGATAATTCCGGCACTTTCCCTATCCAGAGTGAGCGGATGTATCAGGCCATCAAAGGCAACGGCGGGATCGTCCGCTATGTCCAGCTTCCATATGAAGCTCACGGTTACCTCGCCCGCGAATCCACCGAGCACACGCTTTGGGAGATGGTTACGTGGTTTGATAAATGGGTGAAGAACGCGCCACCAGCAGCGGAGCAGAGGAGCACCGCAAACACCGGGAACCAGCATTAATCGGCTCAAACACGGAGGGATAATGAAATGAAGAATGAAAATGAATTGCTAATTCCGCCGGGCGCTGAAGAAGATACCAAAGCGATTGAGGTGATTCGGGTCTGGGTGGCCAAAGGCGGCCAACATGTGAGTCTCAATCCTCTGGTTTGGAAGGACCCGCAAGCCTGGGGCATTGTCCTGGCGGATTTAGCGGGACACGTTGCCAATGCATATGAGCAGGCTTTGGGGCTTGATCGAGGGGAAACCATGCGCAAGATCACCGATCTTCTCGTTGCGGAACTGACCAATCCAACCGACAAGGCCAAGGGGCAAATGCAGAATACGCGTCCTGGCCATCGCAGAAGATAAAGAAATAAAAGCACTTATGG
Organism: Acidobacteriaceae bacterium; assembly: GCA_027307045.1. Lineage (GTDB taxonomy): Bacteria > Acidobacteriota > Terriglobia > Terriglobales > Acidobacteriaceae > Angelobacter. The sequence goes on along the minus strand of DAHUXR010000020.1, from coordinate 18,180 downwards.
TTATTCCACCTGTCTGGGCAGAAAAAAATAAAAACTATCGTTAGCCGATGAAACGCTTTGGCTATTTTTTGCACTATGCAGACAGGATGAACGAAAAAAGCACAAACTAAGGACCGGCGGTGGTTGCCAAGGGGGTGTCACCGCCGGCACTTGGGATTGTGGCTCCTTATTTGCCTCTTCAGTAACAAGGGCGCGGCTTTACCTGGCCGCGCTTTTGTATTTAGACGGCCTTGCCCTATCATCACCTCACTGTTCGAGTCCGCACATTGATTTCAAAAGCGACACATCTCAGCACGGCAATCGATATTCGTCAAACACCTAACTTGAATAGCAGCAGCCAGATAGCGTTTTCTCTGGCGTGGGCCATAACTTGCAAAGGACGTACATTGGCCAGATCTATCGGTGATCGCAAACTGCTTTCACAAGAAAGAGGAATGCATGCGCAAAATACTTGCGTTGTTCATCCTGCTAGGTCTGAGCGTGCCGCCCTAGCGTGGGGCAGCGCCACCAATTCCAACGAAAAGTCCGCCGTTGCCGCGGTGGCCCAGAATTATATGGACGCCTACTACACTTCTGACTCCGCGCGAATGCAGAAGGTATTACACCCTGATTTCCACAAGCGTACCCTGACCGTGAGTGGCCATACCGAAATCAGCGAAGACACTGTCCAGTCGATGCTGGAAGGTGTTCTTCTGGGAAAGCGGCAAGGAAATTCCCATGGCAGATCGGGTCCAGAGAATTGACGTCCTGGACGTTTACCGCGATGCCGCCAGCGTAAAAGTTGTGACCGGCCTCTGGATTGACTACATGCACCTTTCAAAGTTGAACGGTGAGTGGCGCGTTCTGGATTTGGTGCTGCAATACACCTGTAAATAGGGCGGCTATCAGGGACTTTTTGGCGCAAAACACCTCATGCTCTGCTTGATCGCGCGGCTCAGGGTGGTACTACGCCCAGTTTTCCTCAGCTTCTTTGCCCAGCGTCTCTCAAAAAGCCCGATTCGGTCTCCCCAGAGGGCCTCTATTTAGCGTAGGCTTATCTGTTGGAGGTTGCTTAAGAGAATGGCTCTTCCCGTAACCTTGCCAGAAGTTGCCGATCAGACAAAAGACATCAAAAATGCGGGCAATATCGATCAGCTCTGCATCAACACCATCCGCACCCTCGCCATGGACGCGGTGCAGCAAGCCAATTCCGGACATCCCGGGACGCCGATGGCCTTGGCGCCCGTGGCTTATGTCCTTTGGCAGCGCTTCCTCCGTTACGATCCCGAAGACCCCATCTGGCCCAACCGTGACCGCTTTATCCTTTCCAATGGACACGCCTCCATGCTCCTTTATGGGCTGCTGCATCTTGCCGGCGTCAAGGCCGTCAATCCTAAATATGAAACGCTGGGCGAGCCTGCCGTTTCCATGGACGACATCAAGCACTTCCGCCAGTTAGACAGTAAATGCCCCGGACATCCGGAATATCGGCTAACTTCTGGTGTTGAGACCACCACCGGCCCCCTGGGCCAGGGCGTAGCCAATAGCGTTGGGATGGCGATCGCCGCCAGATGGCAGGCCACACATTTCAACCAGCCGGATATTGAGCTATTCAATTACAACGTCTATGCCATCTGCGGCGATGGGGACATGATGGAAGGCGTGTCGAGTGAGGCGGCTTCGCTGGCGGGCCATCTCAAGCTCGGCAATCTCTGTTGGATCTACGACAACAACAACATAACGATTGAAGGCAAGACCAAGCTGGCGTTCAGCGAGGATATTGCCTCCCGATTTATGGGATATGGCTGGAATGTCACGCGCGTAGGTGATGCCAATGACCTAGAACTGCTGAGCCGCGCCCTCAATGTCTTTCACCAAACGCAGGACCGTCCGACTTTCATTATTGTTGACAGCCACATTGCTTACGGCGCTCCCAAGAAACAGGACACCAAAGAAGCCCACGGCGAACCGCTGGGTGAAGAAGAAATTCGCGGCGCAAAGAGGGTTTATGGCTGGCCCGAAGATGCAAAATTCCTGGTGCCCGATGGCGTGCGTGAACGCTTTGCGTCCGTGATAGGCAAACGCGGACACGATCTCCGAACCGCATGGGAAGCCACGTTCGCGCAGTATAAGAAAGCGTACCCCGACCTCGCTGACCAGGTCACGCGCATGCAGCATCGCCAGCTTCCAGAAGGCTGGGACAAGAACCTGCCCGTCTTCCCTGCCGATCCCAAAGGCATGGCCAGCCGCGACTCATCCGCCAAAGTGCTAAATGTAATTGCGCAAAACGTGCCGTGGCTGATTGGCGGATCAGCCGACCTGGCTCCTTCAACCAAAACACATCTCACCTTTGAAGGCGCTGGAGATTTTGAAGCCGGCAGCTATGGCGGGCGCAACTTCCATTTCGGCATTCGCGAGCATGCGATGTGTTCAATCCTCAATGGTCTTTCTCTTAGCAAGATTCGCCCTTACGGCTCCGGGTTCCTGATCTTCAGCGATTACTCGCGTCCTCCCATGCGGCTTGCGGCGATCATGGAAGTCCCCGTCATCTACGTCTTCACCCATGACTCCATCGGCGTAGGCGAAGATGGCCCTACGCATCAGCCGATCGAACAACTCGCGTCATTGCGAGCGATGCACGGATTTATTACGCTGCGTCCGGCGGACGCCAATGAAGTCACTGAAGCGTGGCGTGTGATTATGCAGCTTCGGCATGAACCGGCTGCGCTGGTGCTTTCGCGACAGGCGCTACCAACCATCGATCGCGGCAAGTACGCTTCTGCCGCCGGCGTGGCAAAAGGCGCATACGTGCTGGCAGATTCGCCGGACGGGAAACCCGAGCTGATCCTGATGGCCACAGGAAGCGAAGTTTCTCTCTGCGTGTCAGCATATGAAATCCTGAGCGCAGAAGGCCGCAAGGTACGCGTGGTCAGTATGCCTTCATGGGAAATCTTTGAGAAACAATCGGGAGAGTATCGCGAGAGCGTGCTGCCGCAAAGCGTCACCGCGAGAATCTCCGTGGAACAGGCATCAACTTTTGGCTGGGCGCAATATGTTGGCCATGAGGGAAAGAGCATTGGCATGCGGACGTTCGGCGCATCGGCTCCGCTCAAAGAATTGCAGAAAAGATTCGGATTCACGGCAGACGCCGTGGTGGCGGCAGCCCGTGAACTATTGCCGAAGAAACCATGAAGATCACCATCGGTTCTGACCATGCCGGCTTTCCATTGAAGAAGGTGCTCATCGACCATCTTCAGAAAGGCGGCCATCAGTTGACTGACGCCGGAACTGACAGCACCGCGCCGGTGGATTATCCTGATTATGCTGAAGCGGTTGCGCATGGCGTACTGCATTGCGGTACGGAACGCGGCATTCTTATCTGCGGCAGCGGCGTAGGCGCATCAGTGGCTGCGAACAAAATTCCCGGCATACGCGCCGGCCTTTGCCATGACTCGTATTCCGCGCATCAAGGTGTAGAGCACGATAATCTAAACATATTGGTGCTGGGCGCGCGTGTGGTGGCCGACGAGTTGGCAAAAGATTTGTGCACGATTTTTTTGAACGCCCGATTTACCGCAGAGGATCGGCACAAGCGTCGCCTCGCAAAGATCCAGGCGATCGAACAACGGTATTCGAATGACTCAGCTACTGTTGATACGGCTATGAAGGAGAAGATTTCATGAACCCCGTTACTACCCCCGAGAAAACCCAGACCATCGGCACTCAAAACGCGCTGCTCGGCCTGCAAAAATATGGTCAATCCGTCTGGCTGGACTATATCCGCCGCAACATCATCCTCAACGGCGACTTGCAGAAGTTGATTGACCAGGACGGCCTACGGGGCATTACCTCGAATCCTTCGATCTTCGAAAAAGCTATCGGCGGCAGTAACGACTACACTGATCTTCTTACCGAACTCGGCAAACAGGGCCTGCCCACGGGCCAGATTTACGAACGCATCGTCGTGCGCGACATTCAAGACTCTGCCGACAAGTTCCTGCCCGTTTACAAGTCCACAAACCGTCGTGATGGCTATGTGAGCCTTGAAGTTTCGCCCACGCTGGCGCGTGACACGCAGGGCACCATTGAAGAGGCGCGCCGCCTGTGGAAGGCCGTTAATCGTCCCAACATCATGATTAAAGTCCCCGGCACGCCTGAGGGTGTTGAGCCGGTGCGCCGGCTTATCAGCGAACGAATAAATATCAACATCACTCTGCTCTTTGCCCAGGAAGCGTACATTGCCGTGGCTGAAGCCTATCTCGATGGACTGGAAGCTGCATTGAAAGCAGGCAAGGACATCAGCGGTATCGCCAGTGTAGCCAGCTTCTTTGTCAGCCGCATTGATAGTTTGGTGGACTCCAATATCGACGAGCGCGTCAAAACCGCCAAGGGAGCCGAGACACAGCTCCTCGAGTTGTTGCGCGGCAAGGTTGCCATCGCCAACGCTAAGCAGGCTTACCGTTATTACCAGAAGATGATTGAAACTCCGCGCTGGAAAGCTCTTGCCGCTAAAGGCGCACAAAGCCAGCGGCTGCTCTGGGCCAGCACCAGCACCAAAAATCCAAAATATCGCGATGTGCTCTACATTGAAGAGCTGATCGGTCCGGACACTGTCAACACCATCCCCCCGGCGACTATGGATGCCTTCCGCGATCACGGCGTCTTACGGCGCACGCTGGATAACGACCTCGCGGCTGCCGACAAGACCATGTCTGACCTGGAAAAGGCAGGGATATCCATGAAGCAGGTCACCGGCAAGCTGCTTGAAGATGCTATCCGCCTCTTTGATGACGCTTTCACCCAGCTCCATCAGGTTGTGGATCAAAAGAGAGCCCAGCCGTGAGCACAAAAACGAGTCTCCAGTTGCCCCGCTGGGAATTTTCCGCGCCGCATACGCAGGCAGTGCAGTCCGCGTTGAAAGACTGGCAGACAAACAACAAGATGGCCCGGCTATGGCGCGGCGATCCTTCACTCTGGACCGGCGACGATGAAGATAAATGGGTAGGCTGGCTGCCGATTGTTGAAGATCAGCTTGCCCATTTGAAGCAGTTGAATGACGCGGCAACAGACGCAGCGAAAGCCGGTTTCACGCACGCGTTATTGCTGGGCATGGGCGGCTCCAGTCTGTGTCCTGAGGTCCTGAAAATAACCTACGGCAAGCAGCCGGGACATCCTGAGCTGCATGTTCTGGATTCAACCGATCCGGCACAAATCAAGTCCATTGAAAGCCAGGTTGATCTGGCAAAAACGCTATGCATTGTTGCCAGCAAATCCGGCAGCACGCTTGAGCCAAATATCTTCAAGCAATACTTTTTTGACCGCATGCAGCAAACCGTGGGCAAGGACAAGGCGGGCGAGCATTTCATCGCCATTACCGATCCCGGCTCCAAGATGCAGCAGGTGGCGGAGCGTGATCAGTTCCGCAAGGTCTTTTTTGGCGTTGCCAGCATTGGCGGACGCTACTCTGCCCTTTCCAATTTTGGCATGGTGCCTGCCGCCGTCATGGGGCTCGATCTCAGCAAATTCCTTCAGCGCACCAATGAAATGGTTCAGGCCTGCAAGCCGGAAGTCCCTGTGGACCAGAATCCCGGGGCGGTCCTGGGCGCAATTCTGGGAACGCTGGGGAATCTTGGCCGAAACAAAGTCACCATTATTACGTCGCCGGGAATTCACGATCTGGGCGCATGGCTGGAACAGCTCATTGCTGAAAGCACCGGCAAGATTGGAAAAGGACTTATTCCTGTTGATCGTGAGGCTCTAGGAGCGCCGGAGGTTTACGGGGACGATCGCGTCTTCGTTCATCTGCGTCTTTCCGATGAGCCCGACACTGCTCAAAAGCAAAAACTGGACGCTCTCAAAAGCGCTGGCCATCCGGTCGTGGAGATCGAGCTGGGTGATATCTACGATCTGGGACAGGAATTCTTCCGTTGGGAAATTGCCACGGCGGTAGCAGGATCGATCCTGAAAATCACTCCCTTCAACCAGCCAGACGTGGAAGCCAGCAAGATCGTTACGCGGCAATTGACAGAAGCGTATGAAAAGAGCGGAAAGCTGCCGGAAGAAACGCCGCTGTTCGATGACGGCAGCATCAAGCTATTCACTGACGAGCGCAATGCAACCAATCTGAATAAGCTTGTCGGCTCGGATCGGTCTCTTACCGGCTTTCTGCGTGCGCATCTCAGCCAATTCAATCCAGGCGACTATATGGCCCTGTTGGGGTACATCGAGATGAACAGCGCGCATGAGGAATCATTGCAGGCGATGCGCAATGCCGTGCGCGACCGCAAGCACGTTGCCACTTGCCTGGGCTTTGGACCGCGTTTCCTTCATTCCACCGGACAGGCTTACAAAGGCGGTCCGAACACCGGCGTGTTCCTGCAGATCACCTGCGATGACGCAAACGATCTTCCGGTGCCCGGGCAGAAATACACTTTCGGAATTGTAAAGGCGGCGCAGGCCCGAGGAGATTTCCAGGTGCTGGCCGATCGCAAAAGGCGGGCGCTGCGAGTGCATTTGCCCAAGGACGTTGAGGCTGGACTGGAGAATTTGGGTCGGGCTGTGGAACGTGCTTTGAAGTAGATTTTGCGTGAAATCCCGGGTGCGTAGCTTTTTCTGAAATCCCGAACCGAAGGTGAGGGATCGCTATTGTGACAAATTTGTTTCTTAAGGCAGAGCAGTCCCTTGAATCTCGGTGAAAGCTCCGGACACATTGGACGGCTGGCTTGATTCTGGTCGTCCCGGAATAACTTATAGTTAAAGGGATTCCTCGCTTCGCTCGGAACAGAAAAGGAGAACGATGCAACTTGGAATGATTGGGCTGGGCCGGATGGGCGGCAACATGGTGCGGCGGCTCCTGCGCGCCGGACATCAATGCGTGGTCTCCGACCTGAGCCCGCAGAATGTGAATGCTCTGGCCGGCGAGGGCGCCACCGGATCAACGTCGCTCGATGACTTCGTAGCCAAGCTGACCAAGCCTCGTGCCGCGTGGATCATGGTGCCAGCAGGCGATCCAACGGAGCAAACCGTTGGCGCACTTGGCCAGCGTTTCCAGGCTGGCGACATCATTATTGACGGCGGCAATTCCTACTATAAAGATGACGTGCGTCGATCGCAGAAATTGAAAGACCGCGGCATTCACTATATTGACGTTGGCACCAGCGGCGGCGTTTGGGGGCTTGAACGCGGTTACTGCATGATGCTCGGCGGACCAAAAGAAGCAGTCGAACACCTCGATCCAATTTTCAAGACCTTAGCTCCTGGGAAAGGTGACATTCCAAAGACGCCCGGACGCGAGAAATTCAAAAGCACAGCGGAAGAGGGCTATCTCTATTGTGGGCCATCAGGCGCTGGACACTTTGTAAAAATGGTGCACAACGGAATCGAATACGGCTTGATGCAGGCCTATGCCGAAGGCTTTGATATTTTCCGCAACGCCACTTCCGAGCAACTTCCCGAAGGCCACCGTTACGATCTGAACCTGCCGGACATTGCCGAAGTCTGGCGTCGAGGCAGCGTGATTTCTTCCTGGCTGCTGGATCTCACCGCAATGGCCCTGGCGGAAAATCCCACACTTTCCGAGTACACCGGCATTGTGCAGGATTCAGGCGAAGGGCGCTGGACCGTAACCGCAGCGCTGGAAGAAGCTGTTCCGGCTGACGTCCTGACCGCGGCACTTTATACCCGCTTCCGCTCGCGACAGGACCACACCTTCGCCGAGAAAATGCTGAGCGCCATGCGGCAGAAATTCGGCGGCCATATTGAGCTGACCAAAAAGAACGAAAAAGCTTCCTGATCAGGAGATCGCGCTTACATGCCTCAACTTGAAAGAGAATTGCCGGCCCTGGACAAGCCGCCTTCGGGCTCCCCCCCACCAACAGGCCCTTGCGTAATGGTGATATTTGGTGGCACTGGCGACCTGACCTCGCGCAAGCTTTTTCCCGCGCTCTATAACCTGGTCAAGAGCAAGCTGCTCTCTTCTGACTTCGCGATCGTGGGTGTTGGCCGCAACGATTACACCCGGGAGCAATATCAGAAGATCATGGGCGACAATCTTGATAAGTTCGCCACGAGCACGGTTGATCCCAAACTCCGCGATTGGATGATCCAGCGGGTCTTTTATGCGGGAGGCGAATTTCATGATCCCGGACTTTACGCTCGAGTCGGAGAAATCCTGGCTGAGATCGACAAGACGTGCAACACCAAAGGAAATTACTTCTTTTATCTTGCGACCAGCCCAACTTTCTTCGGCGACATCGTTGACCATCTCGGCGCTGCCGAACTGGCCTGCGAAAAAGATGGCCATTGGCGGCGAGTGGTTTTTGAAAAGCCGTTCGGTAATGATCTGGCATCGGCCAAAGCGTTAAACCGCCAGGTGAGCAAAGTGCTGACTGAACAACAGATTTTCCGCATCGACCATTACCTTGGCAAAGAAACGGTCCAGAACATTCTTGTTTTCCGCTTCAGCAACGGCATTTTTGAGCCTATCTGGAACCGGCGTTACATCGACCACATACAGATTACGGTGGCGGAAACCGTGGGTGTGGAAAAACGTGGCGGGTACTTTGACATGGCGGGAACGCTCCGTGACATGGTGCCTAATCATCTATTCCAGTTGGTCTCTCTAACGACCATGGAACCGCCGATTTCATTTAACTCGACGGCCGTGCATGACGAGCAAGCAAAAATATTGCACGCCTTGCAGCCGTTCAGTGAAGAAGACGTTTTGCATTGCGCCGTTCGCGGCCAGTATGGCGCCGGTGTAATCAATGGCGAGCGCGTTCCGGCGTATAAGGCGGAAGACGGCGTGCCGCCTGACTCGAAAACTGAGACGTTCGTCGCGTTGCGATTGATGATCGATAACTGGCGCTGGGCCGGCGTTCCCTTTTATCTCCGGACTGGCAAAAGGCTGCCGACGCGCCACACTGAAGTTGCGGTGCAGTTCAAGCGCGCTCCGCTCGTATTGTTTCGCGATACGCCAGTCAACAGCCTGGACGCCAACCAACTCATTATTCACATCGCACCGGATGAAGGCATTTCGCTGCGCTTTGGCGCCAAAATTCCCGGCGCGCAAATGAAGGTTGGCGAAGTGGAGATGGACTTTAACTACGCTGATTATTTCGGCACCACAGCCAATACCGGGTATGAAGTGCTTCTCTATGACGGAATCATGGGCGACCAAACGCTCTACCAGCGTGCCGACATGGTGGAAGCCGGCTGGACTGTCGTCGATCCAATTATCGATGTATGGAAAGCGCTGGCTGCGCGCAATTTCCCCAACTACGCCGCTGGATCGTGGGGGCCGGAAGAGGCTACCGACATCATTGCCCGGGACGGCCGTTCATGGAGAAAGATCAGCTCTTAATCTCGGCAGCTCGATCTTGCAAAGTTTCAAATGGGATTCGACATCAAAATTGTTCCGGACGCTATGACGCTTGCTCGCACAGCGGCGCAGCAGTTTCATCGCGTGGCAGAAGCCGCGGTTCAGGAGCGAGGGCGTTTCTCAGTCGCGCTGTCTGGGGGCAACACTCCGCGCTCGGTTTATTCACTGCTGGCCAGCGAGCACAAGGAATTGCCTTGGGACCGCATTCATATTTTTTTTGGCGACGAGCGCCACGTTCCGCCGGACCATCCTGACAGCAACTTTCGCATGGCTAGCGAATCCCTCTTAAGCAAAGTGCCAATTCCCGAGAAGAACATTCATCGCATCCACGCCGAACTGGATGCTGAAGCAGCCGCCGATGAATACGAGCAGGAGTTGGTTAATTTTTTTTATTTACGCAATCATGATTGGCCACGCTTCGATCTTATTTTTCTTGGACTCGGCGAAGACGGCCACACTGCTTCGCTTTTCCCTGAGAGTAAAGCACTGGCTGAAACATCTCGCCGAGTCGCAGCAAATTGGGTGGAAAAGTTTAAGACTTTCCGTATCACATTGACTTTTCCGGTCCTCAATCATGCCGCTGAAGTGGTCTTTCTGGCCTCTGGGGCCGGTAAGGCAGAGATTCTCAGCGAGGTCCTCCGACCCGGAGCCAGAAAATATCCGGCCCAAAGTGTCCAGCTGGAAAATGGCCGGTTGCTGTGGCTGCTGGATCAGGACGCAGGCAGTCTGCTGCGTTTCGCCATACCTCCTAAGCTGTAATCAGTCGATTGCCGCTATGTGGGCCCTCTTGCATTTGCGGCGCGATCAGCCTATTCTTATGTAGCGAATAAATGACGAATCGTTTATGGAGTCGCTTTTCCCCCATCCCGAGCCACAGGTTTCCTTCGTCGGTATTGCCAAGCTCGCGGCCATGGGCGAAGCTATTTCTGAAGGCCATAAGGTCGATTACATTTCACTGGAGAATCGCAGCATGCTCACGCGCTGTGATTCACCACGGATGCCGTTTTCCTGGCAGATCAATCCCTATCGAGGATGTGAGTTTGCCTGCAAATATTGTTATGCCCGTTATACCCATGAATTCATGGAAATGCGCGATGGGTTGGATTTTGAACGCAAGATCTACGTCAAGAAGCATGGCGCGTGGCTGCTGCGCCAGGAATTGAAGCAGGTGCGGGCCGGACAAAGCATTGCCATCGGCACGGCCACCGATCCTTATCAGCCTGCTGAGAGAAAATTTGGCATCACCCGCGCCGTGATGGAAGAATTTGCGCGGCATGAAGGGCTTTCGCTCGGACTTGTGACAAAATCGGACCTCATTGTGCGCGATCTTGATCTTTTGCGCATCATCGCGGCAAAAAACCGCCTGCGAATCCATATCACCATCACCACGACAGATACAAATCTCGCGCGCGTCCTGGAACCACGCGCGCCGCGGCCTGATTTGCGCTTCAGCGCAGTAGAGAAGCTTTCGACGTCCGGAATCTCTACCAGCGTGAATTGTGCGCCCATCTTGCCGGGCATCACCGATTCGCCAAAAGACCTGGAAAACGTGGTCCGGGCCGCGGCGGCTACCGGCGCAACATCAGTGGCTGCCATACCGCTGTTCTTAAAACCGTGTTCCGCAAAAGTATTCATGCCTTTCTTGCAGGAACACTTCCCTCACCTTGTGCCGTTGTATAGAACGCGCTACGGGGATCGCGCTTTCTTGCCCGATGATTACAAAAAGCGCGTTTCAACACTGGTGAACAAATTCTGCCGAAAGTACGGCATCGGCCTCAGAAACCATGAATCAGCCACTCAGGCTTCAGAAAATGGGCTTTCCAGGCAGCTGAAATTGTTTGGCGGATGAGAGCAGGGCTTGGTCATTTTTGGCGGCCATCAAAAGTTTTCCACAGAAATATTTCATACATGCGCAGAATGGAGCCTGTCGGGCGAGGACCACAGCAAGACTAAGACGCAGAAAACAGAAGACTTAAATCGCATCAAACGCCTTTAAGCGTTGCGGCAAGAAATAGTACATGTCCTTAAGTACAATATATTGCTATGTCCATATGGACATGATATATTGATCTTGTTAGCGCAACTCACATGTACCTCACCGGGCTGCAATCGAAATGAGCGGCTCAAGATTTAGAAAAATATTTTGTTCCAGTTTCACAAATTTTGTGTACGATAGTGCAACTTAGTACCTGTACCAACGATCATGTCCTACAGATTACGTTAAGCGAAGGCTGGTTCAGAGCGGGGCAAAAAAGGTGCAGGTGCTTCCAGCGAATTCGGGCATGATGTCGCTGCTGGAAGGCGATCGAAGAGCTTGGCCGTACGGACAGTGAGTGGACATCACCGACGTACAACATAAAAATCGGCAAAAGTGAAACGATTTGATGTCTGGCAGCACAAGTATATGGACAGTTAATTCCAGAGATGTACTGCAAGGTTTGGGGTAAACAGCGGATGGACTTTGCACGTCGCTGAGTTTAAAGTGACGGCAATTCTTCCACCGAAGCGGGAGGTGGACTTATGCGCATATTGGTTATTGAGGATGAGCCTAAAGTAGCACGCACACTGGTGAAGGGTCTGGAAGCAGATCACTTCGCCGTCGATCTGGCTGGGGACGGAGAAGAAGGTCTCCAGTTGGCAACCGAGATTGATTATGACGGAATCATTCTCGATTGGAATCTTCCTAAACTTGACGGTCTAACCGTTCTTCGCAAATTACGTAAATCCGGGTCCAATATGAGGATCCTGCTCCTGAGCGCGCGCAAAGACGTTTCCGACCGTGTTTGCGGGCTGCAGGCGGGCGCCGACGATTATCTTGTAAAGCCGTTTTCATTCGAAGAGTTGCTGGCCCGGGTCCACGCTCTTCTGCGTCGTCCGCAGGAATTGCTGGACAAGCTCAGCGTGGAAGACCTGGAGCTTGATCGCATGCGGCACATGGTGACGCGCGGCGGCAAGCCGATCAATCTTACGCAGCGTGAATACGCCGTGCTGGAATACCTGATGCGCAACGCCGGCCGCACCGTTACACGCACCATGGTGGTAGAGCATGTCTGGAACCTGGGTTTTGAAGGGCTCACCAACATCGTGGACGTTTACATTAATTATCTGCGCGCCAAGATCGACCACGGCTATGAAAAGCCCCTGATCCATACCGCTCGCGGCGTAGGATATATGTTGTCCTCAGCTTCCCAATGAAATCCGTGGTTTTACGGCGGCTCAGTACCCGCCTTGCAATAAAACAGACGATAACATTCGCGCTCCTGGTCGTAATACTGGCCTGGAGCGCGTATGCTCTGGTCACTCGCCGCATTTATAGCCAGCTGGACGATGAGCTGCAGGACCGCGCTATTTCTGTGCGCAGCATGCTGCAGATTCGGGCCGGCAGCGTAAAGTGGCTCAACGCGGAAGCTGATCCGGAAGTACGCGCCCAATTTGAGCGTTCCATGCGGTATTACGAGCTGCTGGACGACGAAGGCCATACTCTCGACATTTCTCACGCAATGGCGGGGCTGCATTTGCCGGCTTCTTCAGCCGAACCTTCCTCCGATCACTCCGTATGGCAAAGCTTCACGGCGGGCAACACGCACATCCGCATTCTCGATGTCCCCGTTCTGGGCCTGGCGGGGCGGCATTATCTCTTGAGAGTCGGCACATCCTTAGATCAGACGGATGAGGATTGCTGGCGTCTTCGCATGTTTCTGTTCGCCCTGATTCCTTTTATCATCCTTGCGCACGCTGTTAATGCGTTGCTAATGACTTCTTACTCCATGCGTCGCCTGGAACAGGCGGCAGCGGCGGCAAAACAGATCACGGCTTTCGATTTGAGTACGCGTCTTCCTATCACCGGCACTGGTGACGAAATCGACGAGCTGAGCACTTCTCTCAACGCAATGATTGCGCGGCTGCAAAGCTCATTCCAGAGAATGACGGAATTTCTGCGAACGCTTTCCCATGAGATCCGGCAGCCGCTTACCGTTTTGCGGTCGGAAACGGAACAGGCGCTGCGGCTCGGCAACAATGAAACCAACTACCGTGACACGCTTTCCAAGCAGCTTGAGCACGTGGAGCTTCTGGCCCGGACGGTTTCAGACCTGATGGAACTGGCGCAATCGGAAAGCGAGCAAATCAAGCTGAACCGGGAAAAGGAAGACCTCTCCGAACTCGTCCAGACGGCACTGGACGGGATGCGCGGGCAAGCGGGTGAGCATGGAATCCAAATTTCCGGGACGGTGCAGCAGAACGTGATAGGCGCATTTGATGCGGGCCAGATCTGGCGGCTGTTGCTCAATCTTCTGGATAATGCAATCAAGTTCAATCACAGAGGCGGAAGCGTCGACGTGGTTTTGTCCGTTCATAACAACGTTGCCATTATTTCAATCAGCGATACCGGAAGCGGCGTCGCGCCCGATGAGCAGGCACATATCTTCGAGCGTGGTTATCGGTCCAGTTCAGCCCGGAAATCCCACGTTCCCGGCACGGGCCTGGGACTTCATTTTGCCCGCAGCATCGCGGAGGCCCATGGCGGACACATTGAAGTATCGAGTTCATCGGGTAAAGGATCATGCTTTCGAGTATCGTTGCCACTGCTGAATGCTTCTTCCCCGGGAGAGAGCTTAATGCCCACCGTACAGCCTGAAGCTCCCATCAATTAATCTGGGCTTGATTTGCGGCGGTCCATTCAATTGCGTCCCATAAAAAACGGCTGCATTGGAAAATTTAATGTTTTTTCAATGGTCAAGCGGGAGCCAAAGCGGCACAATGCAAGGGTGTAGGAATCCGGGTTCTTAAGGTAGGGTTTTGTATGAGGATCGCGAACACTGCGGCTCTTATCCTGGCGATGTCGCCTTTATTTGCGTCGGCCCAAATAACTAGCGGACGTACGGACCGCAAGCCAAGCCCAGCCACCAGCGCGGTGTCCGCTTCAACCGGGCAATCTGGCGTCACGTCAGTTCCAGCGGCTCCGGCAGCACAGCAACGATCGGCGCCTTATCAGAACTCTCCACGTCCGAATACAAACACTAGTATCGCTCCGGTCCGGATACAGCCTGCGCCAGCGCCGCCAGTAGCGCGGCCCGTAGCAGCTGTACAGGCAAATCCCACGGCATCTCCGGTGGCCGCGCCTGTGGCTGCAAATTTTGCTCCTGCGCCTATTGCAGCGCCGCCAACAATGGCCCCTGCAGCAACACCCGAACCAACCGCCTCAGTCCATTACGCGCAAGGACAACTAACTGTAACTTCTCAGAATGCCTCGCTGGAAACGGTCTTGAAGCTTATCTCGGCAAAGACGGGCGCGGCCATAGATCTAGCTCCGGAATTGCAAAATGAACCGGTCGTCGCCCAGATTGGGCCGAGCGCAATCCAGGATGTTATGAGCGCGTTGCTGGATAGTCCAAAAATCGACTACATCATCATGGGGTCAGGCGCCGCCGATGGCGGTCTGCAACGGATACTGGTTCGCACGCGCCATTCATTTGGCCGCACTGAGTTCGCAGCCAGCCGGCCATTCCAGCCGCCGCCGCAGCAAGCTCCAGCGGAGACTGAATCCAGGGTCAATGAAAATGTTCCTTCAGTGGCTGGAGTGGCCAAGCCGCAAACGCCACTAACGCAGCAGGAGTTGATGGCGAACTGGCAGAAAGCCCGTGAAGAAAAAAGACTGGCTGAGATTGAGCAGCAACGAAAAGATCGCGAGAGTCAAGCAAACGGCGTTGAACCGCCGCCACAGCCCTAACCCCAGCCGAATGGCGCAGATAATCCGCCTCTGAGCTAGTTCCAGACTAAAACCTCACATCCCCCTGGGAATAAAACTTCCAGGGGATTTTTTTGCGGGACGTAAGGCGACGTGAGAGAAATGAAGAAGTTTAATGTGGCCTTGATTACCTTCTAATGCAAATAAATCAGAATGAATTTGTAAGCGAGTTCGGCGACAATGAACATTTTTCTGACGCCGGGTTTGCTGAAATCTTGTTTTGCGGGTCCCCAAAAGAGAAGCAGGCCCTGGAATCTTGCTTCTCTGAGCCACTCCCGCCATGAATCGTCCGGAAGTTGAAGCACTTCAGTCCCGCTAAAACTGAAGCTTCTTTCCGGCAGGTTTCCTGGCCGCGCGGCCAGGACTATCAGGCAAGGCCTTGCTTGGATTTGAGGCTGGACGATGTTGAATCGTCCAGCCTCGTTTTTTTTGCGTGTCGCAGCCGGCGACGGAACAGAGCAGAGTGCAAAAGAAAATCCCCTTGCCCGCTACAAGGGGAACCTTGAATCGCTCGGTTGCCTTAGCTAGTTGGCCGCGCTGCCGCGTAGTACATTCGCGGCCAGAAAGCCCTTTGGCCCTTTCATGAGCTCATATTCCACGGTTTCGCCCTCGTTAAGGGTCCTGTAACCATCTTCCTGAATAGCGGAAAAGTGGACGAAGACGTCTTCCCCGGTCGAGCGTTGAATGAAGCCATAGCCTTTGGCTCCGTTGAACCACTTCACTGTTCCCTTCTCTTTCACAAATGCAACTCCTTTCGCCTCAGCATCAAATTGGAATCTCCGCCTTTTTCAACCGCTTAAGGTGGAGAAAAAGGTTGTTGCTTTGCCGGCCAGATGCTCTTTTCCGCAAGCGATGGCTGCCGTGCCGGAAGGCCCGAAGGCGACTCCAGCAACCGGATCGTTCGGCGAGTTCAAACTGCTGTACAAAAACATCAACCAGAGTGCGCCCCGCGGGACAAGTCGCCGGGAGCAGAGCATAATATTCAGGAACTCCGGTTCTTGTAAAGCACTTTGTTTGCATAGTGGGGTAACGCCAAAGGGAACTTGGTTTGCGATACTTTCGTTTGTCCCAAAATGGTCCTTATAAAAGCCGGAAGGAAGCGCTTTTCTGTTACGATTTTCACAGGCTCTCCATGACATCAGGTTCAGTTTCGCCAGCCGTTGACGCCGCGCCGATTGCAGTTCCGGAATCGCCAGCTTCCCGGCTATTGTTGCGGCCGTGGAAGCACATGCTGATGCACCGCGGCTGGCCCACCATGCAATACCTGGCCCGGACTGAAGCGCATACTTACGCCTTCTCCGTGGCGGCAAACGCGATTCTTTCGTTCTTTCCTTTCATGGTTCTGCTTATGTGGCTGATTCGCAATGTCTTCCACTCAGCAACCATGTACAACGTGGTAGTGGATCTGTTGCGGGACCATCTGCCCGCCGGCCAGGATTTCGTGATTCGCAACCTTCAGTCGCTGGTAAAGGCGCGTCAGCGCGTCAAGATGGCTTCAGTGGTGATTTTGCTCGTTACTTCCACCGGCGTTTTTGTGCCGCTGGAAGTGGCTTTCAACCGGATATGGGGTTTTGCCAAAAACCGTTCTTACCTGGGGAACCAGATCATTTCACTGGCGCTGGCTTTTGCCTGCGGCATATTGGCGCTTATTTCAATCGGCATGGCGGCGGGGAATGAACTGGCATTGACTTTCATGATGCGAGGCAATGAAAACATCGTTTTCCGGGCCGCTACTTTTGTGGCGCTCAAGATCTGCGCCACTCTGGCCAGCATTGCCATCTTCTTCCTTATTTACTGGCTGCTGCCCAACGGCAAGATCAAGGCCAGAAGCGTGTTGCCGGCGGCGGTCGCCATGGGCGTGTTGTGGGAAGTGGGAAAAGTTTTGTACATCAAGGCCCTGCCCTGGCTGGATTTTCAGGAGGTTTACGGACAGGCATTTTCCATTTCAGTGGCCCTGATGTTCTGGGCATTTATCTCCGGCTTAATGTTGCTGGCGGGTGCGCATTTGTCATCTGATTTCACACCTGAAGCCGCGGAGGCGGCGGCCAGCCATGGAGATGATAGCGGTGTTGAGTTTTCTTAACTTTTGACTTTTTATTTTTGTTAAATTCTCTCGTCCAGACTGCGCGGTTCCCTCTGTTGGCGATAGAATTTCTCGCAGTACCTGGATTCCCTCCCCTGGGCGTTTTGCCCTTTCCCTGCGCTGGTTTCCACGGGCCCGAAAACAGAACTTGCAGTTGTTGCGTTTTTACGACTGACTGCACTACAAGGAGGAAGTGTTGCGAGAGTTTGGTTCGCACGGCGCCGGCAATGGTTTTAATTTGGTGACAGGGAGCGCGATGCAAGCTCACGCGAAAACTCTGCCTCCGCCTGTTCCCCGCTGCCGCCGGTAAGTGGCAAATAGGTTTTTGCAGTTGAGGCCCTGAAAGAAAAGATCACGGTCGTTGCGCGCTCGAACGGCTGCCCACTCTAAAGGAGAAAATTATGCGGAAAAATATGATGCGGATGATGTTCGTAATGGTTTTACTGGTAACAGGTAGTGCGATGCAAGTTCATGCGGCCTCTGTGCCCTTCCCAACTCCGCCGCTGCCGCCGGTAAGCTGCAAATAGATTTAGTTCAGGCTCTGAAAAGAGAATTCACGGTCGTTGCGCGCTCGAACGGCTGCCTACTCTAAAGGAGAAAACTATGCGGAAAAGTATAATACGGACGATGTTGGTAGCGGTTTTATTGATGGCAGGAAGCGCGGTTCAAGCACATGCGGCGCTCACCCCTGCGCCAACTCCTCCGCTGCCGCCGGTAAGCTGCAAATAGATTTGCTGTGTTAGAGTGCATGGGTTAAGCTTGCCCCGCGCTCTTGAAAAATAGTGAACTAGCATTGACCATGGTGGGCACGGGACTGGCAGCAGTCCTGTGCCTGCTCCTGGTTGTGCGCCGCTACTACCGGGAATTCCCGGTCTTCTTTGCCAGCGTCAGCTTGGCCGTTGTCGCAACAATCGTCTTATTGGGCGTCAGCAACAACGCGAGCTACTATTCGATTATTTACTGGACTTACGATGTGTTGAGTATAGTCCTTGC
>DAHUXR010000209.1 GCA_027307045.1 Acidobacteriaceae bacterium | reverse complement strand
TCTCTCTTCTGCGCAAAGCGGTCAAACGGATCGAATGGCCTCGTCTCGCCATGCTCCAGGATCGTCCGTACCCGCGGCATCCAGTCAGTGCGGTCGCCAACAATCAGGTGGCCCACAATATCAAAGGCGCTCCACGTATCTTTCCCTTCGTTGCTATGCGTCCAGATGTCGGGCAGGCCGCGCAAAAGCGAGTTCAGTGTTGCTGGAGTTCGTGTAAGAAGCGCAATGGCTTCAGTCAGGTTGAATCTGTTTGAGGTCGGCATGTGTGAATAGATGCACAAGCGCAATTCCGGACTCACTATTCATCGCTGCCTCACCGCGATTGCGCGCTGCACTTGCTATTGCGGCACTCCATTCGGAAACAGCTTTTGCAGAAATTCTTTGTCAGCAGTCATGGGCTTGAAGCGGTCAAAATCCACTTCTTCCTTCCATTGCTTGTCAAAGTCTTTGGGATTGAGCGTCCTCGCCTTGGCAAATTCATCCAGCGATGCCGTCTTGTCTCCGGTAAAGTAGTCCAGGAATGCCAGCGTCATGTGCCCGCCCGCGCGATTGGGCGAGTATTGGACGGCCTTTTGCGACGCGGCGCGCGCCTTTTGCATATTGCCCGCATCCAGTGCCTTGAACGTCTGGTCGCCATAGTTGTAAGCCAGGTTCAAGTCCAGCAGCCGCCGCAACTCCGTGAACGGATCAGGATTATCGTCCACGTTGATGTAAACGTAGCGATCATTATTGATGTTGCGCCCGCCCAGCTTCTTCACCACCAGCATTGAGGCTGACTGGCGTCCGCGCGCGTCGCCGCCCACTGAGTCGCCGGCTTTGAGCGCGGCAAAAAGCTTTTCCGCCAGCTCGCCCTGTGTCGCGTCAAAGGCCTTGCCCATGGCTTCCGGCACCTGCGGGCCCACCAGAATATTCCCTTGCGCGGACCACGTTTTGCCCTGCCGGTCGCCAGCCCACTTTGGCGCGTTCGGCCCCGTGTACGCCGCCACGTTTCCTTTGGCGTCGACAATCGCCACCTGCCGTCCGTCTTTGCCTTCAAACTTGTCGTCGGCCAGAATCTTTTTCAGGACTTCCGGCGCCGTATGCCCCTGGCGCAGCAGGTCCAGCGCCTGCTGCCCATACCCGACGTTGACGTTCGCCTGCGTTGCCACGGCGCCCACGTCCGCCATGGCCCACGGCACTACCGATCCCACGGAGAAATATCTGGAAGCCACGGCCACACCCATCTCGCCTGTCTGCCGATCAATGGCCACAATGGAAAACGTTGAGACCGTTGGCAGGGCTTGCGCAACGGCAGCTCCGCTGGCCACTAAAACCAAAATAGATAACAGCAAATATTTTTTCATCAACTCCCCCGATCTCGTCTCTATGTGGTAAGCCAATGGCTCTTCTGCTTTCTTTCCTTCGCGATCTTTACGTCCTTTGCGGTGAAGTTCAAGCCTGTATGCCCAGCACATAGGCCAGCGCCACAATCGCCAGCACTCCAAAAGCTACAAGAGCATACTTGAAATCGCGCTCGTGCAGAAACTGCAGGCAGGCCGCAATAATACGCAGCACCGGAGTCGCCAGCAGGACCAGCAGGCCTACGGTCGTCACTTTGACGCCCCAGGGCGCCACAAGTTGCAGCGCTAATCCCGCCACGGTCAACATAAAAGCCGTGTACGCGCCAAACTTCAGCGTATGAGACAGAACCCGATCAACGGCAAAATCCTGCCGGTTCATTGGAAACCTCCGGTCAACAGCTTGTAAATCATCTGCGCCGCAAGCCATCCGGCGATTGAGACCAGCAGCATCAGGATATAAACCGGGCGTATTTTCGGGGAGATTCGCGCTCCCAGCAGCGATCCCGCAAACACTCCGGCGACCAGCGGCGCGGCAATATCCACGCGGATGTCGCCTCGTCCCCAATAAACATAAGCGCTGGTTCCCGCCGTAACGCCGATCATAAAGTTGCTGGTGGCCGCCGCCACGCGCAGCGGAACTTTCATGAACAGCAACATCACGGGGACCTTGATCGGCCCTCCTCCAATTCCCAGCAAGCCGGAAAACCCGCCCGCAATGAGTGAAGCGGCCAGCCCTACTGGATAATTCTGCGGCGTGTAGTCGGGAATAACTTCTTGCCTCTTCGCATGGCGTGAATCCCAGGCCTTCTTGATCATGGAGCCTGCGCTGTAAAGAAGAAAGCAGACAAACAGCACGGCCAGAGTCCGCCGGTTGATGTGATGCGCCAACAGCGCCGCGATAAGAGCGCCCACGGTCGTCGCCAGTTCCAGCGTCATGCCCAGGCGAACGTCGGTCACGTGGCGCTCCACATACATGGAGGACGTTGCGGTGGAAGTGGCAATCACGCAAAGCAGCGTCACGCCAATGGCCTGGTGCATTGGCAAACCAAAATAAATGGCCAGCAGCGGCGTAATGATTATGCCGCCGCCCACGCCGGCCAGCGCGCCAAAACCGCCCGCGCCAAAACCCATCGCTACCAGCAAAAGCATTGCCGCCAGCGTCATTGCGCTGCATCTCGCAGCATCAGTATGTTGTCACCTTCCGGATTTTTATCGGTTTCCGCCCGCAAGACGGACCAGACGCACCCCAGCACCACCACAACCGCAAGCAACATCAGCAAGGGTATGCGATCTCCATCGAGCAGCCCGAGCAGTATCGCAACCAACGGAATGATCAGGCTGATGGTGGAGAGTTGGTATGGCTGGAGCTTTTTCAACAGCCAATAGTAAATAACAAACGCAGCCGCTGATCCAAAAATTGTGAGAAACGCCATCGCCACCACCGCTCTCGTCGTCCATCGGGCATGCTGATGCGCTTCCAGGCTCCACGTTCCCCAGAAAAGCGCCACTGAACCCAGCAGCGACTGCAAGCCGGTTGCCACAACAGAATCTACATTGCGCAGCCGGCGCTTTGCATACACCACTGACCACGAAGTAAGCAGCATTGAAACCAGCACCGCCGCGCCGCCAATGATTACCATCCGGTTCGTGCTCGGGTTCTCGTAAAACAGGACCAGGATTCCGCCGAAAGCCATCACCATGGCATATACCGCCCGGCGCGGGACTTTGCGGTGCATCATCACGGGAGTGATCAGCGAAACCGCCAGCGGCGAAGCGGAAAATAAAACTGCGCTCATCGACGAAGTTACATACTGTTCCGCCCAGAACAGCAAGGCGTACGGCAAGGCCATGATCGTAAGCGTCAGGATAAGAATCGCGTTCCACTCGCCGGCATCCGCAGGCCAGGGTCTCTTCTGCAACAAGGCCATTCCCAACAGCAACGCTCCAGCAGCCAAAAAGCGCACCGCCACCGCCTCAAGCGGCGGCACGTCGCGGACGACCACGCGTATCGCCAGCCACGTGCTTCCCCAGATCAGGCACAGCGCTATGTAGCCGGCCAGCTGTCCGCGGGTGAAAGTGGAACTCTGCTGCGTGGGTTCTGCCATGAGAAAGAATCAGTCTAACTG
>DAHUXR010000208.1 GCA_027307045.1 Acidobacteriaceae bacterium | reverse complement strand
ATCCCTTGCGGAGTATCGAACTAAAATTATCTTGGGCTTGCTGCTGGCCGACGGCGGCTAAAACTTTCTCATCAATGAAATGGTCCGCGCCGCCTACGTTGGCCTTTAACTAAAAAGTCGATGGAGGACGCACTATTCCATCTGGCCTTTCAGCTTCAGCCATGCTTGTTTCATCTCTTCCTGCAGGTCCTTCATCAATTGGGCAACCGTTGTTTCGCGCAGCATACCCGCGCCCTGCCCCGTCCACAAGGACAAGAGTCCCACCTGTTTTGCTGCCGTCGCAGCCCGGCGCATGGGCTGGGTAAACGCGTTTTGCCATGGATAAGGTAGGTGTTCCATCCTGGCCGCATTCCATTTTTCGACGAACTCATTGCTTAGTCCGCGGGCCATGCGTCCGGAGAAAGCGCGCGTGAGCGTCGTCGCGTCTTCGCGACCGCGCATCAGTGCCTCACGGTAAGCAGCGCTGGTTCCCGCTTCTTTGCAGGCCAGGAATGCCGTTCCCATTTGGACCGCGCTCGCTCCCAGCGCCAATGCCGCTACCAGGCCGCGCCCGTCCATGATGCCGCCGGAAGCAATCACCGGAACATGTACGGCATCCACTACCTGCGGAACCAGCGCCACGGTCCCAATCAAGGCTTCTTCGGCCGGCACAGCAAACGTCCCGCGATGCGCGCCCGCTTCACTGCCCTGTGCAATCACCGCATCAACGCCTGCTTTTTCTAGTTGCCGTGCCTCATCCACTGTCGTGGCGGTACCCACCAAGTACGTTCCCTGCGCTTTAAGGCGTTCCGTAGCCTTTGAAGGCAGCAGACCAAAGGTGAAGCTCACAATGGGCAGAGCAGCTTTGGCGACGGCATCCAGTTGTTCGTCAAAATCTTCAATTGGCTTTTGCGGAAGCTCAGGCGCTTTCAAGCCAAGCCGCTCATGATAGGGACGCAAAAACTCAGACACAGCCTTAACGTCATCGTTGAGCGGCAACTGCGCTTGCGGCGAAAACAGATTAACCGCAAATGGCCGTGAAGTTAGTTTGCGGACTGCGGCAATGTCTTGTTCAATGCGCTCGGCGTTGGAATAAGCCGCGGCCAGAGATCCCAGGCCGCCCGCGTTGGAAACCGCTGCTACAAGCTCAGGTGTCGATGGGCCGCCACCCATGGGCGCCAGCACTACTGGAATACTGAGGCCATACTTGCGACAAAAATCAGTCATACCACTTGAATCCTGCGATTAGGCGCCACACGCTCAACCAATCGCTTTGAATTGCTCGTCGATCTCCACCTGAAGTCCCGCCACCAGCCGGTTATTTGAATTCGCCAGCCCAACGATGGCCAGCATCTCGTTGAACATCGCCTCAGTCATGCCTTTTTTACGCGCGGACGCCGTGTGCGCGGCAATGCAGTAGTCGCACTGGTTGCTCACGCTCACCGCCACGTACAACAGTTCTTTCACCAGCGGATCCAGCGCGCCCGCCGCCATGATGCCTTTTGTGTCCTCCCACGTACGCTTCAGCCGGACCGGATCATGCGCCAGCGCCTTCCAGAAGTTTGTGACTTTGTCGATCTTGCGCGTAGCCTTGATGTCGTCATACACGGCCCGCACTTCGGCGTTTGCCTGTTCATATTCGATGAATCCCAGGGTCGACATGAGAAGATCCCCTTTTTTGTTCTTGTATTTATACCAAGACCGCCGTGAACAAATGAGTAAACTGCCAGGTTGACGAAGTCACAACTGAGGTCCTCCGCAATTTTGGCAATTCCGCTTACGGCGCCAGCAAAATCTTTCCCGTTGTCTTTCGCCCTTCCAGATCGCGGTGCGCCTGCTGCACCTCTTCCAGCTTGTATACGTGCCCGATCCGCAGCTTCAACTTGCCGGCAATGATCATATTGAAGACGTCACTGGAGCGCTGCTCCAGTTCCTGGCGCGTGGCAATGTAATGGACCAGGCTGGGCCGGGTGAGAAACAGTGAGCCCTTTTGCGAGAGCGCAATCGGATCGAACGGCGGGACCGCGCCGCTGGCGCCTCCAAAAAGTACCATGTAGCCGCGTGGACGCAGCACATTCAGCCCTTTTTCAAACGTGCTCTTGCCCACACCGTCATACACCACGTGCACGCCTTTGTTCTCGGTGAGGCGTTTGGTTTCAACTTCAAAATCTTTTTGTGCGTAAAGAATGACCTCGTCTGCGCCGGCTTCGCGCGCAAGTTTGGCCTTCTCCTCAGTGCCCACCGTACCAATGGAACGCGCGCCAATGTTTCTGGCCATCTGCACCAGCAACAACCCTACACCGCCGGCCGCCGCGTGGATCAGCACCGTCTCCCCTTTTTTCAAGGGATACGTGCTGTTCACCAGGTAGTGCGCAGTCATCCCTTGCAGCATGGCTGCTGAGGCCTGTTCGTCAGTGATTTTATCCGGCACGTGCAGCAGGCGGTCCGCGGGCACGGCCGCATATTCAGCGTAAGCGCCAATCACGCCGGTATATGCGACGCGGTCTCCCGGCTTGACCGTTTTTACCTCGCTGCCAACCTCAGTTACCGTTCCGGCAGCTTCCTGTCCATCGACAAACGGCAGCGCCGCTGGATAACGCCCCTCGCGAAAGTAAACATCAATAAAATTCACGCCGATGGCAGCGATCTTCACCACGGCTTCATTTGCTTTTGGCTTTGGGACCGGCAGATCGACCAGTGTCAACACTTCCGGTCCGCCGGTCTTTTGTACTTGAATCGCTTTCATAGTAGCCCCGGATGCGCCGCGCTAAAGTGCGGTCGCTGGAAATTGCGATCATGTTCGCCGAACTGCAGAGTGGCTGGATGTTGCTTAAAAACTGAACGACTCTTCTTCTGCGATCATGATGACAGGAGGACCGCCCGACGAAATCTTCATCGCATGGCCAACCGTCTGCTGGCCGCCTTCTGAAGCGGCGCAGGCCTGCAGTGCTTCCATGGAAGGGAAGTGGACTTCGGCGATGCGATAGAAGGGCGGTGTTCCCATAGGCGATCCAACCACCTTCGTCGCCACAAACTTGGTTTTGCCTTTCAGTTTTTCCACTGCCATCGGCACATGTTCCGTCTGGTACACCTTTTCAAACGCATCAACGTCCTTGGGACGAGGGTACATCACCACCAACTTGACTCCAGCCATGAGAGCTCCTTTAAGAAGTGCGTTTAACAGCGTCACAGGAATTGTAATTGCAGGAACGCGTTTTGTGCGCGTTCGTGAAAAATGCCGCGGAGCGGTAACAGCCATGTCGACTAAGAAAAGCTTTCTCCTGGATTCAGATTTCCGCTAAACTGCTCGTTGAGCAGAGCCGATTCGTATGCCGCAGATACCCAATCTCATCAATCTGGCCATTCCCGGCTTTATCGGGCTTTTGCTGCTTGAGGTGGTGGCTGACGCTGTCATGCGCCGTGATCTCTATCGGTTCAAGGACACTGTCGCCAGCCTGACCATGGGCACCGGGAGCATACTCCTTAGCGTGGTCAACAAGGCGCTGATGTTTG
>DAHUXR010000207.1 GCA_027307045.1 Acidobacteriaceae bacterium | reverse complement strand
GCTTTTGCCCGCGCCGGGAGCGCCGGTAAGGCCGATCACGCGGGCGCGTCCGGTGAAGTTGAAGAGCGCTTTCAGCAGCTCGCGCGATTCAGGACGGTTGTCTTCAATGGTGCTGATGGCGCGGGCCAGCGCGCGCACGTCGCCGGAGCGTATGCGGTCGACCCAAGGCTGGAGATGATTTGCCATCGATGATTGCGGAGCAGGGGCTAAAGCCCAGATCTTTTTATCGCACTTTACGCGGCCCTAAAGGGCCGCTCTTCCACCGTTTCAATCCTTCAATAGTTGCCGCGCGATTACCAGTCTCTGGATCTCGCTGGTGCCTTCGCCGATGGTGCAGAGCTTCACGTCGCGATAAAACTTTTCCGCCGGATAATCCTTGATGAAGCCGTAGCCGCCGTGGATCTGCACGCATTCATTGGCGCACCTGACCGCCACTTCGCCGGTGTAAAGCTTGGCCATCGATGATTCCTGCGTCGTCTTCATGCCCGCGTCTTTCATGGAGGCGGCGCGCATGGTCAGCAAGCGTCCGGCGTCGATCTCCGTGGCCATGTCCGCAAGCTTCCATTGTATGGCCTGGAATTCACTGATGGCCTTGCCGAACTGGCGGCGCTGTTTGGAATATTTGAGCGCCGCTTCATACGCGCCCTGCGCCATGCCCAATCCGAGCGCGGCAATGGAAATGCGGCCGCCATCCAGCACGCGCATGGCATCGACAAAACCCTGGCCTTCCACGCCGACGAGCGCATCGTCCGGAATGTGGCAGTCTTCAAAGATCAGCTCTGACGTGTCGCTGGCGCGCAGCCCCAACTTGTTTTCCTTCTTGCCGGGACGAAAGCCTTTGGTCCCTTTTTCCACAATGAAGGCCGAAAGGCCGTGGGTGTGCGCGGTCTTGTCGGTTACGGCGATCACCACAGCGACGTCAGCATGATGGCCGTTGGTGATAAAAGTCTTGGTGCCGTTGAGCACCCATCCGCTTTTTTTACCTTTGCGCACGGCGCTCATGCGAGCGCCGCCCGCGTCAGAGCCGGAGCCCGGCTCGGTGAGTCCCCACGCGCCCAGCCATTCACCGGTGGCAAGCCTGGGAATATATTTTTTGCGCTGCTCCTCATTGCCCGCAAGAAAAATATGGTTGGAGCAGAGCGAATTGTGCGCCGCGACGGTAATGCCGACGGAGCCATCGACGCGCGAAAGCTCTTCAATGGCGATTACGTATTCCACATAGCCCAGGCCGGCGCCGCCATACTCAGTGGGGAAGATGATGCCGAGCACGCCCATGCGGCCCAGTTCCTTGATCGTCTCAAGGGGGAAGTGGTTGGCTTCATCCCACTTCATTACGTTAGGAAGGATTTCGCGTTCGGCGAATTCGCGCAGGGATTTCTTGAGCTGTAATTGTTCGTCAGTAAGTTGAAAGTCCATAAATTATGTCGCTTCGCTCCAAACCGCTTTTGCAGTGTCGATCCCGACAGGCGATGCCTCCGTCCCATCGGCCCAGCACAGGCAAGAGTGCCTGTGCCACATTTCTTGGATGCCTTGGGGCAAACCCACAATTATTTCACAAGCAGAGCGCCTGCGGACGCAAAAGGTCCCTCTCCCATCCCTCTCCCCTATTCGGGCGCTGAAAACAGCGCGCGCTCATTGACGGGGTTCGGGATGACGATACGGTGGGTCGTCTCAATTTTTTCGCCAGAGTCTCTATCTCGCCGTCTCAAACTGCACTGCCGATGTTTTTGAGCTATTCGTTCCACGTCCGCACCAGGACTGGAGGAAACAGAACAAACCCGTTCCATATCCGTCGACAAATGAGGGGTACAGGCCGTGGCATACCCGGAGCAGAGAAGCGCATCCAAGAAAGTCGATGAGTATCATAATCAAGCAATCGTTTCTTACTATCGTCTTTTGTATAGGCGTTTCTTTGGCGTCGACAAACGCCATTGCGCAAACCACCGGCGGCGGTGTGCCGGACAATCCCGCGCAGTCAACGCGCCCGCAAGGAGACAGCAGCACCTCATCGGCGGCGCGCGATGTGACATGGCGGAGCCTGCCCAAGGACTTTCTACGCGATCAAAAAGATATTTGGACGTTTCCTCTGCAGTTGGGTAAGGGACACCATTGGCTGCCCACGCTTAGCATCACCGGCGTAACGGCGGGCCTGATTGTCGCCGATCCGCATGTGATGCCTTATTTTCAAGACCACGCAAGGAATTTGGACCACCTGAACGATCCCTTTGATTCTACGATCACGACCGCGGAGATAATAGCGGTCCCCACGACGCTGCTGATCACGGGTTACGCGCGGCAAGACCGATACCAGGTGGGAACGGCGATACTTGCCGGCGAGGCTTACGGCGACGCCGCCGTTGTTGATCTGGCGATGAAGGCCATCACTCGCAGGAAGCGGCCCAGCGACGTTCCGCCGGGAGGAGATTTTCACAACACGTTTTTTGCCGGTGGGAAGTCGCCTTTTAAGGGAAGCTCTTTCCCTTCAGGGCACGCGGCAGGCGTATTTTCGGTAGCAACGGTGATTGCCAGCCGTTACCACAACCACCGCTGGATACCATGGGTGATGTACGGCATGGCGACGGCGATCAGTTTTTCCCGCGTAACGACGAGTTCGCATTTCCCCTCCGACGTATTTCTGGGAGCGGCGCTGGGCTATACGATCACGCGCTTTGAGGTGCTGAAGCCGCGGTGAGGTGAAGGGTGCGCCGGTCAGGGACGAAGCGCACGCCACAGTTCGGCGACAAATTGATCTGACATTTTTCCGCCAGATGCGGGACAATAAGTGCCTTCATGCACTCGTCTTTAAAAGCGTTAGAATCCGGAAAATCGCCAGAATCTGCGACGTCTGCCAATCCTGTGAAACCTGCGAGCCCTGGCACGCGCTTCTTGTCCATTGACGCCCTGCGCGGGCTGGTAATGATTATCATGGCGCTGGACCACGTCCGCGATTTCTTCCACGCGGACGCCATGCTATTTTCTCCGACCGACCTGAGCCGAACCACGCCGCTGCTCTTTTTTACGCGCTGGATAACCCACTATTGCCTGCCGGTGTTCATGTTTGCCGCGGGCATGGGCGTGTATCTCCACGGGCGCAGCCGGACCAAAGGCCAGCTCTCGCGATTCTTGTGGACGCGCGGGCTCTGGTTCATCGCGCTGGAACTCACGGTGATGCAGTTTGCCTATAACTTCAACTTTTCCCTGCGCTTTCTTATTCTGCTTTTGATTCTTTGGATCTTCGGCATTTGCATGATCGCCATGGCGGCACTGGTTTATGTGCCCGTGCGCTGGCTGGCCGCGCTGAGCGTGGCCGCGATCCTGCTGCACAATTGCCTGGATGGCATCCGGGCGCAGCAGTTCGGCTCCGCGGCGTGGGCCTGGAACCTGCTGCATCAGCCGGGCGTAATCCCGGTGGCAGGCAAGCTGGTGCTGGTGACTTATACGTTTCTGCCGTGGATCGCAGTGATGGCCGCGGGCTTCTGCTTTGGGCCGGTGTTCCAGATGGAACCCACGGCGCGCCGCCGCATCATGCTGAGGCTGGGACTGGCAATGACGACTGCCTTTATCGCGCTGCGGGCGGTGAACCACTATGGAGACCCTGCGCCGTGGGCGCACCAGAAGTCAGCGTTGTTTACCGCGCTTTCATTTCTCAATTGCACCAAATATCCGGGATCGCTCGACTTCCTGCTGATGACGCTGGGGCCCGCATTGCTGGTGCTGGCATGGTTTGACCGGCGCACGTTCAAGCCGGCTAATCCGCTGGTGGTCTTTGGACGCGTCCCAATGTTTTATTTCATTTTGCATTTTTATTCGATACATGCGCTGGCCGTGCTTGGTGCGTGGCTGCGCTACGGAAGTTCGGCAGCCAGGTTCGTGTTCAATCCGCTGCCTTCCATGG
>DAHUXR010000206.1 GCA_027307045.1 Acidobacteriaceae bacterium | reverse complement strand
GGACTGGCCGTGGCATGGATTGGCGCATCAATCTCGGCGTTGTGGTCCTTGGAATGCTGCTGATTATCTCGATTGTGGCCGTGCTTGCCTTCTTGATTTTACCTCTGGCGCTGCATCGTCACCGCCAGCACGCGCCCAGGACCGGGCTTGTTGCTCTGCTTTACTTCATCGCCGTGGGTTTCGGTTTCATCCTGGTGGAAATTTCCCTGATCCAGCGCTTTGTACTTTTCCTCGGCCATCCCACGTATGCTTTGACAGTGGTCGTCTTTCTGCTTCTGCTCTCCAGCGGCGCTGGCAGCGTTGCGGCGAGGCGCAGGATTGGCACCGGCAGTAGAATTCTTCCACTGCTCGGAATCATTTCCGCCGTCATTGTGGTCGATGTTGTGCTGCTGCCATGGCTGCTCTCAGCCGCCATTGGCCTGCCCTTCGCCATCAAGTTGCTTCTCAGCGGGATAGTCTTGGCGCCACTTGGCTTCCTGATGGGCATGCCCTTTCCCACCGGCCTCCGTCTGGTAAAGACCGTGGAATGGGCGTGGGCGCTCAACGCTGCCGCCAGCGTTCTGGGGTCCGTCATGGCCATGATCATTGCTATTCACTTCGGCCTGACGGTCACCTTGCTTTGCGCCGCCGCAGCCTACCTGCTTGCGGGCCTCTGTTCGCGGACATGGAAGGGCGCCGCCATCGCTTAGAAAAACCTTAGAAGTTTCAGCGGTGCGGGCGCGCTTCTTAACCCCTTAAGTTCACCGAAAGCTGCGGAATTTTAGGGACTTACGCGGGCATCTGCTATTATTTTCGCGTAGTTACTTCACTCCATTGCCAAGTCAAAAGCAGCTCAGGTGGTCTGAACTAAAGGTCGGTATAACCGTAATTCTCGGTTCAGTGACCTTGGCCCTGCTAGTGTTCCTGATCAGCGGGACTGGCGGCCTTTTTACCAGCAAAATTACTCTCATCACATACTTTGATAACGCTGAAGGCATACGCACAGGGCAGCCGGTTGACTTGCAGGGTGTGGCGATTGGCAATGTCAAGTCGGTCAAGGTTGTCTCCGGGAAGCCGCTCAGCCCAGTGCAGGTAGTGATGCGGGTGAACAAGGATTTTCAGCAGTTCATCCACGAAGATTCTAAAGCGACCATTGAAACTGCCGGCGTGTTAGGCGAATCGTTTGTCGATATTGACAGCAAAGACGCAAAGAAACCGATCATTAAAGACGGCGCAGAACTGCCTCCCGGCAACGCTCCCGGCATTCAGGACGTGGTTCGCACCAGCCAAACGTCACTGCAAAATGTTGACATCCTGGTGAAACGGGCAGATTCCATCCTGGCGGAAATTCAGAATGGCAATGGATCGCTGGGAAAGGTAATTTACGATCCCGCCATGATCAACAAGATCAACGCGATCCTGAACCAGGTGCAGGCTTTGCTGAATGACGTGAGCAACGGCAAAGGCACAATCGGAAAATTCTTCTCCGATGACAGCCTGTACCGCAAGGCAGACTCGCTGGTGACCAAGGCCGATGCCATGGTGGATGAGATCAACAAAGGCCACGGCAGTTTGGGCAAGCTGGTAAAGGACGATGCCCTTTACAACAACGCAACCCAGGCGATTGCCACAGCCAACAAGTTGCTTGCTGACCTAAATGCGGGCCGCGGCGCTGCGGGAAAATTGTTGAAAGACGAAGAGCTTTCCCGGAAGCTGCAAAATATCATCGAAAAACTTTCTTCAATTTCAGACCGGCTGGAAGCCGGTGAAGGCAGCGCGGGCAAGCTGTTTAAGGACCCATCGCTCTACAATAATACTGATCAAATGCTGATCGAAACACGGAACCTGGTGAAAGCTATCCGTGAAAATCCCAAGAAATATCTCACGATCCGCTTCCGGGTGTTTTAGGCCCGCGCAAGTGGTTCTGGTTTGATGCTCTGCAATCGTTCATCGGTTTGTGCCATGAACTCTCATCAACTTTTTTTGAGGCTGAAAAAAATGCGCTTATCTCTATCCTTGATCGCGGCACTTCTCTTCGCCTGTGCGTCAATGTCCGCACAGGAAAACAAAGTCACTGCCAACTCAGTTGCCTCCGCGCTGGACAAGAGCGCTGATCCTTGTGTGGACTTCTACCAGTTCGCATGCGGAGGATGGATCAAGAACAATCCCATTCCCGCGGACCAGTCGATCTGGAGCCGCTTTGGAGAGCTGGCGGAACGCAATCGGGAGGAGTTGCGCGGGATCCTGGAGA
Organism: Acidobacteriaceae bacterium; assembly: GCA_027307045.1. Lineage (GTDB taxonomy): Bacteria > Acidobacteriota > Terriglobia > Terriglobales > Acidobacteriaceae > Angelobacter. The sequence goes on along the minus strand of DAHUXR010000206.1, from coordinate 1,725 downwards.
GCGCGGCCAAGGCCCCGAATCGTGACGCCAATGAGCAGAAGATCGGCGACTATTACTCCGCATGCATGGATGAAGCTGCCATTGAGAAAAAAGGCGTTGCCGTCCTTAAGCCGGAATTTGATCGCATCAATGCCCTGCGCGATAAGTCCGCGCTGCCGGCGCTGGTTGCGTATCTGCATGGCCAGGGCATCAACGCGCTGTTCGGCTTCGGGTCCGGGGCCGACTTCAAAAACGCCAAGCAGGTCATCGCACAGGCGGACCAGGGCGGGCTTTCCCTGCCTGACCGCGACTACTATGTGAAAGACGATCCCAAGTCAGTTGAGTTGCGCAAGCAATACCTGCAGCACGTCACCAACATGTTCAAGCTGCTGGGCGACGCGCCAGACAAGGCCGCCGCCGAAGCTACTACCGTAATGAACGTGGAAACGGCGCTGGCCAAAGGATCTGGCGATCGCGTGGAACGGCGCGAGCCCGAGCGCATTTACCACAAGATGCCGCTCAAGGAGTGGCAGTCGCTCACGCCGGATTTCAACTTTTCCCGGTATCTGACCGGCGTGGGCGCTCCCGCGCTGGACAGCCTCAACGTGGTGGAACCCAACTTCTTTAAGGCGCTTGACGCCGAGCTGAAGGGCGTCAGCGTGGATGACCTGAAAACTTATCTCCGCTGGCAGCTGGTGCACTCGCAGACTGAGTCGCTGCCCAAAGCGTTCCAGGACGAAAATTTCAACTTCTACGGCAAGACCCTGGAGGGAGCCAAGGAGATGCGCCTGCGCTGGAAGCGGTGCGTCGCGGCTGCGGATAGCGATTTGGGCGAAGCGCTGGGCCGGGTCTTTGTCGAAAAGTATTATCCGCCGGAAGCCAAGGCACGCACGCTGAAAATGGTGAACCAACTCGAAGCCGCGCTGCACCAGGACATCACCGACCTTCCATGGATGTCAGAAGTCACGAAAAAACAGGCCCTGATAAAGCTTGCCGCCATCCAGAACAAGATCGGTTATCCGGCCAATTGGCGCGACTATACCACGCTGAAGATTGAACCCGGTGACGCGCTGGGAAACTCACTGCGGGCAAATGCGTTTGAAGTTCATCGTCAGCTGGCCAAGATCGGCAAGCCTCTGGACAAGCAGGAATGGCAGATGACGCCGCCCACGGTGAATGCCTATTATGATCCGACGCAAAACAACATCAATTTCCCCGCCGGCATCCTGCAGCCGCCATTTTATGACTTTAAGGCCGACGACGCGCTTAACTTCGGCGGTATGGGAGCCGTAATCGGCCACGAACTCACGCATGGCTTTGACGATCAGGGCGCGCTGTTCGATCCCGAAGGAAATCTCAAGAACTGGTGGACGCCCGAAGACGAAAAAGCCTTCAAGGAACGTACTCAGTGCATCGTTGATGAATATGACCAGTTCGTGGCAGTGGATGATGTTCACGTTCGCGGCAAACTTACACTGGGTGAAAACACCGCGGACAATGGCGGGCTGCGCATCGCTCACATGGCGCTTATGAAATCTCTGGCCGATGCCGCCAAGCAACCACCGGCGATTGACGGCTTCACGCCGGAGCAGCGTCTCTTTATTGGTTGGGGACAGATCTGGTGCCAGAACCAGACAGACCAGATGGCGCGCCTGCTGGCCCTCAATAATGAGCACTCACCGGGGAAATATCGCGCCAACGGCGTAGTGCAGAACATGCCTGAATTTCAAAAGGCCTGGGGATGCA
>DAHUXR010000205.1 GCA_027307045.1 Acidobacteriaceae bacterium | reverse complement strand
GTTCGGTATCTTCGGCTCTCCGGTTCGTCGAAGTTTCCCTGTGTCCTCCGTGTTGAGGTTTTGACTTTGACTGTTGATTCTTGCTTTTGGGTTTCTCCGTGTCTCCGCGCCTCCGCGGTAGATGTTTCTTTTTTTGGTTGCGGCTCCACCGCGTTGTGTTTATCGGCGTTCATCTGCGGCTGAGCTGTTTTGGCTAGCCGCCCAATTGCTAGCTGCTGAAAGTTTTTCAAGCAATCCTTCTTCGCATTCCCGGAATCCATTGAGAAGGAGGATTCCCATGCCTATCGACCCAGTTTGCAAAATGGAAATCAGCATTGCTGATGCCGCCGCCAGCCATGATTATCACACTGAAACGCTCTATTTCTGTTCCATTGACTGCCTGCGCAAGTTTGAGAGTGACCCCGCTGTCTACATGGACGACATGGGTGACGAAGAGAGGATCGCCTAGCTGACTCTTCTCCAAAGTCCCGACACTTGAGCTGCGGAAGCGGAGGGCCCCCTATCGCCGCTGGCCTATATCTAAATCTTTTCTTTCCTTGCGGTCTTTGCGTCCATTGCTTTTAAAGTTTTGGGTTGGGGTGAGAGACGCTTATGCCAACGTGGGTTTAAGTGGCCCGGATTCGTTTATTCGCGCGAATTCGCGGCCCGAGTTTTTTCGTAACTTCTTTTGCGTCCTTGCGGTTAAGTTCCGGGGCTGAGTGCCGACTGCTTTCTAAGCTCCCTCTTGTTACCAAGGTGATGGTCCTAAGTAACAATTATTTAGGCTCCGGCAGTCTCTTCGGCCTATGATTTCGTCATGCAGAAGCGCCGTGAAAGACGCCATACCATCCCAATTGCCGTGAGGCTGTGGGGGCTGGATTGCCATGGCAAGGTCTTCTCGCAGAACGCAAAGACCCTGGACATTGCCTCCAATGGCGCGCGGCTTTTTGGCGTGACTGCTGCCCTGGACCGCGGCTACATTGTCGGCCTGCAATGCGGAAACATGCGCGCGCGGTTCATGGTTGTCTGGGTCGGCGAGAAAGGCAGCCCACGCGAGGGCCAGATTGGTCTGCGCGCCGCTGAAAACGGCATCTGGAGCGTCGCCCTGCCCCGTGCCTCTGACGATGATTATTCCGCATGGCTGGCGGAAAACTATCTCGACGCGGAAGCCGCGGTCTAAACCCCGGCTGTTTTGCTTTTCCATTCGCGCTTTTCCCTTCGCGCTCTTTGCGTCCTTTGCGGTAAACCCGTCGGCCAATTACCAATTGCTAGTTGCCAATTGCTAGAATTGAAAAGGTGCCCCTGTAAGTGGCGAGGCCGACTTGCGTGCCGCGCCACGTGCAACAAGCGCTGATCAGGCTTCAGACAAGATCATCTCTTGGGCGGTTTGGAGCGAAGCGACAGATGTTAACGGTCATCAACATCCTCTATCTTGGCCGCGTGGATTACTCCATCGCTCTGGAACTGCAGCAGACGCTCGTTCGTCTGGTGAAAGAAGGGCGTATCAGCCACACGCTGCTGCTGCTGGAGCACCCGCCGGTAATCACGCTCGGCCGCAATGCCGGAGCGCAGAACGTTGTTGCTTCGCGTGAGTTTCTGGCCGCCAATGGCGTTGAACTGCATGAGACCGATCGAGGTGGTGACGTAACCTTTCATGGTCCCGGCCAGTTGGTCGGCTATCCCATTTTTGATCTGCGCGCCTTTGATCCGCGCATTGGCGCGGTGGATTTTGTCCGCAAGCTCGAAGAAGTCCTCATCCGCGCCTGCGGCGATCTAGGCGTGGTCACCGAACGCATCGCCGGACTTACGGGCGTGTGGACGCAAAATGATCCGCCCGGAAAAATTGCCGCCATTGGCGTGCATATTTCGCGTGCGGTCACCTCGCACGGCTTTGCCCTGAACGTGAACACAAATCTTGATTACTTCAAGCTAATCGTCCCGTGCGGTATCTCAGATAAGCCCGTTACTTCTCTGGAGCAGGAAATGGCCTACAGCCCCCTCAGTCGCGGCCGCAAAGTGCCACCGCTTGAAGATCTGGCGCAGCAGGTGGCGCGAAACTTCGGGCGCGTGTTTGAAGCGCAGACACTCTGGCTGGAGTCTCTGGATGCTCTCTTTGCGTCGCCCGCAATGTCGGATTACGATACAACTCCGGCTAACCAGGACACGCCTGCCCGCGCCCCCAAAGAAATTCGCGAGCTTGGCGAAGAAAAAGACATCTTTCTCGCCTGACTGCACAACGTCAGTGGCAACAACTTTCATCCTAGCTACAGCCATGCCCGCCGAACATCGCATACCTTACGTCAAAGCGCATGAACAAGTCCGCAAATCCGGCGGCCTGAACCTCTGGTTCAGCCGCTTTGCCAGCGGTACGGCGCAGATAGTGGGACATCCTTATATGTTTCTGCTGGCTGTGGTTGTTCTCGTGATCTGGGCCGCAAGCGGGCCGTTCTTCCATTTCTCTGATACATGGCAGCTCATCATCAACACCGGAACAACCATCATTACGTTTCTGGTGGTCTTCCTCATTCAGAACACGCAAAACCGTGACGCCAAGGCCCTGCACCTGAAGCTGGACGAACTCATCCGCTCACACCATCCGGCGAATGACGACCTCATTGACATCCAGAAGCTTTCCGACGAAGAGCTGGATGAGTTGGAACTGCGCTATGAGAAGATCCGCAAAGCCTGTGAAGCGCGCCGAGCCGGCAAACCGACGGAAGCTGCTGCAAAGCATGACTCGAAAAATGGCGCAACGCATGACGCTCCCGCCGCATCCCCGCAGAAGAACCCCGCAGCCTGACTCCATGCCCCTGCGCCGTAGGCGCTTCTCCTTTCGAAGAGCATGAAAGCAACCACTTACATCGGCACGGCTGGGTGGAACGTTCCGGGAATTTACGCGCGGCATTTTGATAGTGAAGGGACCCATCTTTTCCGTTATGGGCAAAAATTTAATTGTGCGGAGATCAACTCCAGCTTCTATCGCGAGCATAAACCGGAAACCTATCGCAAGTGGGCAGCCTCAGTTCCTGAGAGCTTTCGCTTTGCAGTAAAAGTCCCGCGGACTATTACGCATGAAGGTGAATTGCGGGCCCGGAACCAGGACGCGTTAGCACGCTTTCTGCATCAGACCAGCGCGCTTGGCGAAAAGCGTGGCCCTGTACTTTTGCAGGCGCCGCCAAGCCTGGTATTTGATAAATTCACAGCGCTGTCTTTCTTGAGCATGTTTCGCGGGCTTTATGATGGATCGGCTGTTTTTGAACCACGGCACGTAAGCTGGTTCGGCGCGGAGCCTGATTCGCTGTTGCGCGATTTTCACATCGCGCGTGTGGCGGCTGATCCGGCCCTGTCTCCGGAAGCCGCGCAACCTTCAGGCTGGCCGGAGCCGGTTTATTTTCGTCTTCATGGATCGCCCAGACGCTACTACTCCGCTTATTCTGAAAAATTCATGTCCCTGCTGACGAAAAATCTACGGCAACTTTCAAACACCGCGTGGTGCATCTTTGATAACACTGCCTCTGGAGCGGCGCTGGCCAACGCGCTGGAACTGATTGCGCGGATATAGAAATCCTTAACGTCCCGGTGATGTTATGAACCAATCACCCGAGTGCTAAACTAATGAGGTCGTATGCCTTCGAAACCCAAACCTGACAAGAACGCCAAGACGTCCATAAAAAAATCTTCATCCAATGGCAATCGTAATAACGGCGGCGCGGGGAATGGACGCTCCGCGGCCAGAGGCTCCCATTACAACGCCCGCGTGAACCAATACGGCATCCCCGACTGGCGCTTGGAGCAGCCGGAATTTGAAGTCCGCGAAGTCACCGACGGTCCCGAGATCCATTACGAGATCAAAGGCAAGCTCAATACGCCGGTGCCGCCTATCCGCGAATCAAAATATCTCACTCAAGAGCAGCACGTTGAGCTTTACCGCTGGATGGTGATGAATCGCCGGATGGAAGTGGCGCTGGAAAATCTTTACAAGCAGAGCAAGGTTGTGGGCGGCGTTTATTTTGGCCTGGGACAGGAGGCCTGCTCCTGCGCTTC
>DAHUXR010000204.1 GCA_027307045.1 Acidobacteriaceae bacterium | reverse complement strand
TTGGTCCAGGACCCATTGCGCCTGCCTTGAGATCAACTCAAGAGTCTTCTGTTCTGCAAGATTTCTAATCTGCAGTTCAAACTCAGGGTCAGTAATGGATTTCGCAAGGCGGCAATACCATCGAAATTCTCGTCTCCCTTTTTCATGGACCCGCTCAATGATGACCTTTTGCAACCGGATTTTCTGGTCGGTGTTAAGTGACTGATGCCGTAGATGTCGTATAAGATCGGCCTTGATATATCCTGATCTGAAAAAGTAAGGGTCTGCTTCCAGAAAGCACAAGGCATGCTCTGTGGTGTCAGAATCATTCTTTGCCAACAGAGCCATTGCTCGTGACAGGCCTCCTGGAAAAGCAAGGTTGTCGAATGACTCATGAAAATCACGACAAGCTTGTCGCCATTTCTTATTCGCCTCGTCGTCGTGATTACGACGTAGCCAGGCCTCATGAATTCGTTCGTGCAAAGTTCTCAGCTTTGCAGCGCTACTTTCAATCGAAGGTCTCACAGCGCCTTCACGATCCTTTGCAACTCCTTCGCGATCTCCTCTGGATCGGCTGTGGGCTCAAACCTCACGGGATCCCCAATCTTCACCTGTACCGCGTTGGGCGGCGCGTAATGCTTCTGGGCGATCTTGAATGGAAACAAGCCGTCGATGCGCATGGGAATAATCGGCAGGTTCAGGTGCGTTGCGAGCAATCCTATCCCGCTGCGGAAGGGCGACATCTCTCCCGTCTCCGTGCGGCGGCCTTCTGGAAAGATCACAACGCTATAGCCTTTGTCTACCAGTTCACCGGCAAAACGGAAGCTTTCACGATATTTGGCGCGTTGCGGCAGCGAGAAAACGTTAAAGAACAACGCGATCAGCGCATAACGCACCTGCTCCCACCAACGCTTCAAAAAGAACCACTCCTTCGGTGGATGGCGCATGGAGCGCAGCATCTCACCCTGCATGGCCACGCCCAGCCGGTTACGCAGATGCATGGGCAGCGCCGCCATCAGGAATCCAATATCAATCTGCGCAATGTGGTTAGAGATAATGAGCGCGGACCCGCGAAAATCTTTTAATCGTTCGCGACCTATTATTTTGGGCCGCGCCATCACCATGATGTAAGGCAGCGTTACGCAGTTATAGCCCAGCACACGAATCCAGCGCGCCAACCAGTTTTGCGCCCAGCGCGAATAGGGATAATTGTTTGTCCTGGCTTCCGGCGCCGACTTCTTCAGCAAATTCTCCAGATCAGCAACCGTATTCACCTGGGAAAACTCGCGGTCCCCCAGATCAACCTGATAACGGCTTTCAATCGCCGCCATCAACTCCACTCGATCCAACGAGCTCAGGTTCAGATCATTTTGCAGATGAGCCCCCGGCTTGAGTTCAACGCGATGGCCCGCAATATTGCCGATCAGCTCCTCCAGTGTTCCATTCCCAGAGTGGCTGCTTATCGGCGAACTGGATGCGAGGTTGACCTGGCTCTCCGCAGCTTTGCGAATTAGTTCCAATTTTGGTTTCTGTGTGGATGTGCGCGGAAAATCGTCATCAGGCCACACCATCCATCGGCGTATCTTCTGGAAGTCGGCCAGCGTCTGGTTGGCATTTGCCACCGCGGCGCTGCCTGAGTCGCCATTCTTGAGCAGCAGCACGGCGCAGGCTTCAGCATTCCCTCCCGCGGCCACGCCCACGACTACTACGTCCCGCACCTGCGGCTGTTTGCGGAGCGCCTGCTCAATATCTTCAGGATAAATCTTTAACCCCGCAGGCGTTACGATCACATTTTTACTGCGGCCCTTAAAGTAGAGATTGCCTTCGTCGTCCATCGCGCCCAGATCGCCAGTGCGGAACCAGCCTTCTTCGCCCGTTACCGGCTTCAGTCCTTTGCCCTGCCAGTATTGGCGCGCCACATTCTCCCCGCGCACGAGGATCTCACCAGTTTCAGGATCAAGCTTCATTTCGCGGCCGGGCAGGACTTTGCCAATCGACCTGCGCCCCACTTTGAAAGGATGGTTCAGGCTGATCAATGAACTGGTTTCCGTAAGCCCATAGCCTTGCACCACCACATAGCCCAGCCGCCGCCAGAACTCTTCCGTATTCTGATCAAGCGCCGCGCCGCCGGAAATGATGGCCCAGAACTTCCAGCCAAACAGGCGGCGGATTTTTCTGAAGCGCCACCAGCGTTTCAGAAAGCGTTCGTTCTCAGCGCGGTCCCAATTTTTATCAATATGTGCGCCCATGTCATCGCGCAGCTTGTTCTTCAATGACTCCACCACGCGCGGCACAGCCACCAGCACGGAAATGCGTTCGCGCTTGATGGTCGTGATGATGTCAGTGGGCTTAAAACTGTCCTGGAAATGCACCGTGCCGCCCAGCAGCGCCGGGATGAACATTCCCATAAATTGTCCGAACACGTGACTCAGCGGCAACAACTCAAGAAAACGTATGGGATGAAACAGCCGTTCCGACCTTCGATATTTGGGGAACTCGCGCTCAATGGGGTCGACGCTGGCCAAAATATTGCCATGCGTCAGCACCACGCCACGCGGCTCCGCCGTAGTGCCCGACGTAAAGACGATCTGCGCAGTATCGTCGCGGCCGAACGCGATAGGTTTATAGGGATCGGCAGAGCGTTGCCGGAGAAGTTCAACCAGGTTCTCCAGTTCCATGGACGGGCGATTGCCCGCGTGTGGGATGAGAGCGCTTGAACATACCACCAGTTTTACATCCACGTCAGACATTACGCGCTGGGCGAAGTCAGCCGCGGCAATGCGGTCCATGGGGACGGCCACCGCGCCGCGAAGCATGCAGCCAAAGAACGCCCCGACCCATTCCGCGCAGTTATCGCCCCACAACAGCACGCGGTCGCCCTTGCCGATCCCTCGGGCCTCTAATTCGCGGGCAAAACGAAACGCCAGTTTCGCGAGGTGACCATATGTCCAGCGTACGGTGCGAAACCCGCGAGGGTACACATACGCGACCTCGTTTCTGCGCGCCAGGTGCAGTTGAGGATATTGGGCAAGGGTCTGTGGCATCTGTCTCTAAAATAACGATTCAGGCAACACTAAGCAAAGCGGCAAAGCGCGGCAAGATACAGCATTTGGCAAATAACGGCTGGCAATCAGACTAGCCGAACCCTCTTACCGCAAGGACGCGAGCCAGCAAAGCACGATTGCAAGGGAAACACCATAAATAAGTTGAGCCATGTTGCATCCCAGGCCGAGCATGGTTTTGATTCCCAGGCTCTTGGCAGGATTCGAAGGATAAACGTGATCAAGATACTGCCAGGCTTATACAAACGGAAGTTGGCGTGCCACTCAGGTGATGTTGCGGTCCGAATCGAAACCTACCTTTCACTGATGCTCATCATGTGGCGGGCTGGCCTGCTGTTTTGCCTGGCTCAGCTGCCATGCCGTGATTTGCCAGTGTCTTCCGCCGTACCCTTGATCCATGGAGGCAGATCGAGCATTGCCGACCATCCATGCGAAAGGTCCACCGTTCACCAAAATTCTTTCCGGTAACTAATCCGTTCACGCAACGTAGATAGTCTAGAGGAGGCCAATCGTGGCCAGCAGAAGAACACGCGGAAATCAGTGCCAAAGGCCGGCAGGGTTGTTTGGCAGATTCGTCTTGTGGAACATGAATTCCCGGCACTCCAAGGTGACGGACTGGGGCTTGTCTCACGTTTCGATAGACGAGCGCGACACCATCCTTGACGCAGGTTGTGGTGGAGGCAGAACGGTAAATAAGTTAGCTGCTATCGCATCCCAGGGAAAGGTCTATGGAGTCGATTTTTCCAAAGAGAGCGTCGCCTTTGCCAGCAGAATCAATAAACAGTGGATCGATACAGGACGTGTCGAGATTCGGGAAGCGTCTGTTTCTCAATTGCCCTTTTCAGCGGACATGTTCGATGTGATCACGGCAGTGGAAACGCACTTCTGGTGGCCTGACCTGGCGTCTGACATGCGCGAAATTTCGAGAGTTCTGAAGCCCGGTGGCCTGCTCGTCATTATCGCGGAAGTCTACAAAGGAGCGAACACCGTGACGGCAAAGCTTGCCGAGAAATACGCTCTATTATCGGGTATGAAGCTCCTGACCGCGAATGAGCATCGCGAACTCTACGCAAATGCCGGTTACTCGGGCGTTCAGATTATTGAGCAGCCTAACAAAGGATGGATTTGCGGGATTGGCAGGAAACCTTGCTAAGCTGGAGTTACTTGGATGTCCTTGAACGACCAACGGACTCATTCACGAACTTTTCCGTGCGGGGCTTCCAGTTTGCGCCGCGATCCGATTTCCTGAGCAAGGTACCATAGCCGTGTGTAGCTCCATAGGCCGCCGTTGATTTCGCCAACACTCCATTGCCTGGGCAATCGCAG
>DAHUXR010000203.1 GCA_027307045.1 Acidobacteriaceae bacterium | reverse complement strand
AATATATAATCTTCGCAGACTGCGAAGAGATTTAAGAAAGCCACGTGCGGATAATAAGCCGAAAAAAGCTCAAACAGGCGGCAAGTGCCCACGCTGAGGCCAGCGCGAATCTAGATGCGTGGTATCGTATCGCCAGAAAAGCAGCCTGGAAAAGCCTGGCAGACGTAAGAATCACATGGTCGAGCACAGATATATTCGGAGAGTGCACAATTTTCAATATCACGGGCAATAAGTACCGGTTGATTGCCTGGATCAACTATCGGACGAAGAAGATATTTATCCGGCATGTTTTAACGCACGCTGAATACACGAAAGGAGGATGGAAAAATGACTGCTCTGGCGGTTAAGACTCCTGAATATGCACGCTTGCTGGCCCAAACCCTGCCCAGTGTGATCCATACTGAAGATGAAAACGAGCGCTTCATTGCAACCCTCGAGAAGCTGGAACGCCGTAGCCGGAACTGGAGTCCGGCGGAAGCAAAATTGGCAGAATTGCTCACGCTCTTAATCGAGAATTTTGAAGATCAAAATTACAAGCTTAAAGCGGCGACGCCAAAAGAGGTGTTGTGCGAGTTAATGGAATCAAACGGCCTAAAACAAAAGGACCTGGTTGATGTATTTGGAGCAGAAAGCACCGTCTCAGCAGTTTTAAATGGAAAAAGAGAAATGACACGTGAGCACATTAAACGGCTTAGCCGTCGTTTTCACATTTCGCCGGAAGTGTTCTTCTAGACTTTTCCTAAACTTATGGACTTCTGTTCTTCTGGCATACTTTCGGTGTTCATCGATTAAAATGCCTCTGCTGAACCAGCGAAATGGAATTTGATCTCAATACATTAGCGGACACATATTTTCGAAATCACGGAACACGGCGTGATGAAGACTTCTGGGCATGGCAAAAGGTAGATGAGATCGTTCGAAGTGGCGACTTAGACAAAGCGTGGAATATCACATTGCTGTTGCTAGAAAAGGCGCCCAATGAGGCGATCGGTTGCGTTGCGGCTGGACCACTGGAAGACATTATTGACGGCTATGGAGACGATGCACTGGACCGTATAGAAGAAGTCTTCGATAAAGATCCTCGATTGCAATTTGCTCTAAGCGGCGTCTGGCTTTTACCCGATAGTCCGGTTCTGCAGCGCTGGCAGGGACTCATCAGAAAGTATGGATTTCGAAACGGTAGTCGTAGGCCGTTGTCGCCGCATCCTGATTGCTGGCCGACGGAGTAAATTCTGTAGGATATTCCTGTGACTCTCCCCTTCACCATCCAGTCTCAAACCGGCTCTGCCCGTCAGGCTCGTATCTCCACGGCCCACGGGCCAGTGGAAACGCCTGCTTTTATGCCGGTCGGCACGGCCGGAACCGTCAAGGCCATTTCGCAAGACATTCTGGAAGAGCTGGGCGCGCAGATCATTCTCGGCAATACCTATCACTTGTATCTTCGACCGGGGCATGAGCTGGTGCGCAAACTGGGCGGATTGCACAAGTTCATGAGCTGGGAGCGGGCGCTGCTCACCGATTCAGGCGGTTTCCAGGTGTTCAGCTTGAGCGAACTGCGCAAGGTGAAAGAAGAAGGCGTGAGCTTCCGTTCGCATCTGGACGGCACATCGCATTTGTTTACGCCGGAGCGGTCGATGGAAATCCAAATCGCGCTGGGCGCGGACATTGTGATGGCCTTTGACGAATGCACCGAGCATCCGGCTGAGCGCGAACGGGCAAGGGCGTCCATGGAGATGACGCTGCGCTGGGCCAAGAGATCGAAAGACTATTTTGAAGCGCATAAGCACGAGGTACCGTGGGGGATCGGGAGATCGGAAAATCAAGACCTTGACCACAAAGGACACGAAGGAACACAAAGGGAAAGAGCTTCAGATCCCGCACAGCCGAGGGTAGATGCGGTCCACGATTCAATCGCCAAACCCAATGCTCCTGCCCTCTTCGGCATCGTTCAGGGCGGCATGTACGCGGATTTGCGGCGGGAATCGGCGGAGCGGACGATTGAACTGGGTTTTCCTGGGTATGCCATTGGCGGGCTGAGCGTAGGCGAATCGCGGGCCAAGACCATGGAAATGATCGCCACCGTGCTGGAACTGCTACCAAAGGACAAGCCGCGTTACGTCATGGGTGTGGGGTATCCTGAGGAAATCGTACAGTATGCTTCCATGGGAGTGGACATGATGGACTGCGTTTTGCCCACGCGGGCGGCGCGGCACGGCCTGCTGTTCACCTCAGAGGGAAGAATCAACATTAAGAACGCGCGTTATGCCCAGGACCAGGGTCCAGCCGACCCTAAATGCGCCTGCCGGGTCTGTGCGCGATACACGCGAGCCTACCTGCGCCATCTTTTTGTTTCAGCAGAGCCGCTGGCCGGAGTGCTCAACACGGTGCATAATCTCGCGTTCTACCTTGACACTATGCGGTCAGTGCGTCATGCTATAACGCTTGGGGACCTCTCAGGAATACTGTCAGGAAGTGTGTCCTTGACCTGAGCTCCCTGATTCAAGCGTCAAGAAGAGCAAACCTCCGAAATACTCCTGCACCGGCGTGTCATGTGCGGAGTCCCGGGCGGGATTTGATCAGCGGTCACAAATCAGGGTATAGGCTCTCACACTCCTGAGATGCGAGTGTGCGTGCGGCTGTGAAGGCAATCTTTCTAGAATGATGAATAACGCAATAAGTATGTTTTTGTTTCAGGGTGCCGCGGGCGGCGGCCTGGGCATCTTCCTGTTGCTTCCCCTGCTTTTTATTTTTGCCACATTCTATTTTCAGCAGCGCAAAACCAAGCGCTGGCAGGAAGTACTGAACAGCGTGAAGAATGGCGACCGGGTGACCACCAGCGGCGGAATCCGCGGATTGGTCATCGCGCTCAAGGATGACGCCGTGCATCTGCGAGTTCCGCCGGATAATTTGCGGCTGGAAGTGGCAAAAGCGTCAATTACTTCCATCAATCGTGAAGAAGAAGAAAAGAAACCATCGTAAAGAAGCACTTAGGACATGCAGAAAAACTTACTTTTAAAAACCGGAATCATTGTCGCCATCCTTCTGATTTTTGTTTATGGCATGCTGGGCCCCAAGGCATTTACCGGAGCCGGGCTCAAAGCGGGCCTTTTGGACCGCATTCATCTGGGCCTGGATCTGAAGGGCGGTACCCACCTGATTCTCCAGGTGATGGTGAATGACGCAGTGGGCGCGCAATCCGACCACGCGACCGAAATCCTGAAAGACGAATTGCAAAAAGCCAAGGTCAATTATGCCGATGTCGGCAAGCTGGATAACCAGCCGGAAAAAGTAGTGATCAAGGGTGTTCCCCTGGATGCGTCCTCAACCGTGCGCGGCATTGTAAGCGACCGTCTACCGGAATATGACGTGGCTGCCGGCCCGGACAACAGCTGGATTTTGACGATGAAGCCGCAGCAACTGGCCGATTTGAAAGATCACACGCTGGAGCAGTCGATTGAGGCTATCCGCACGCGCGTGGACAGCCTGGGCGTGAGCGAGCCGCTGATCCAGAAAAACGGCCTTGGCGACAACCAGATTCTGGTCCAGCTTCCCGGCGTGGACGATCCAGGTCGCGTGAAGGAGATTATTCAGTCCACGGCGCGACTGGAACTGCGTGAAGCGCTTGATCACGGTCAGGTCTATCCTACGGAACAGGCGGCGCTTCAGGCCCATAATGGCATTTTGCCGGCGAACTCAGTAATCATGCCGAGCAAACCGCGCAGAGGCGAACAGGAAGACGGCTTCATCATTGTGAGCCGTGTGCCGGTAGTCAGTGGAACCGATATTCGCAGCGCCGATCCGGGCAACAAATCCGATACGAACGAGCCGATTGTTAACTTCTACCTGACAGCCGCAGCGGGAAAGAAATTTGGGGTGTTTACCGCGGCGCACAGCAAAGGCAGCGCCGATCCCAGCAATCTGGCCATCGTGCTGGACAACAAGGTAATTACGGCTCCCTCGATCAACCAGCAAATTAACGATAGCGGCATTATTGAAGGCGGATTCACGGAAGAGAGCGCAAAAGACCTGGCCATGCTGCTGCGTTCCGGCGCGCTGCCGGCCAGCTTGCATTACCTGACTGAACGCACTGTTGGTCCGTCGCTCGGCGCCGATTCCATCCGCGCAGGCGTAAAGGCCGCCATCGCCGGAATGACGGCCGTGCTGATCTTTATGCTCATTTACTATCGCGGCGCGGGCGTGAATGCCGATCTGGCGCTGATCTTGAACCTCGTGATCCTGCTGGGCTTTATGGGGTTCTTTGGCGCGGTGCTTACGCTGCCCGGAATTGCGGGCGTGATTCTCACTGTAGGTATGGGCGTGGATTCCAATGTGCTGATTTTTGAGCGTATTCGGGAAGAATTGCGCAGCGGGAAGGCC